>NZ_NCVF01000015.1:0-76742 GCF_002096755.1 Streptococcus mitis | reverse complement strand
GTTCATAGATCTGAACTTTATCATCATAACTCAATTTCATAATAAAACACCCCAAAAGTTAGATTTTTTCTGTCTAACTTTTGGGGTGCAGTTCAGATTTCTTGGGTATCTTTTTTAAAATAAACGGAAGACATGGGATTCGAACCCACGCACGCTGTTACACGCCTACCGCGTTTCCAACACGGCCTCTTAAGCCTCTTGAGTAATCTTCCAATACTTACTCAAATAGTCTACCATAAAGGCTCTTATCTTGCAATAAAAATTTTGGAAATAAGAAAAATGATAGATTTTGAAAGAAAATGACAAAAAGCGCTTGACTTTGAAAGAAAGTGTGATAGAATGAATAGTGTAAACGATAACAGGAGGTGATTCAGTGTTAAAAACAGAGCGGAAGCAACTGATTTTAGAGGAGTTAAATCAACATCATGTAGTTTCTCTAGAAAAATTAGTTAGTTTGTTAGAAACGTCAGAATCAACGGTTCGAAGAGATTTGGATGAGTTGGAAGCGGAAAACAAGCTTCGTCGCGTGCATGGTGGAGCAGAATTGCCCCATTCCTTGCAGGAAGAAGAAACCATTCAAGAAAAATCTGTCAAAAACCTTCAAGAAAAGAAGTTGCTGGCTCAGAAGGCAGCCTCTCTCATCAAGGAACAAGATGTCATCTTTATCGATGCTGGAACAACAACTGCTTTTTTGATTCATGAATTGGTTAATAAGAATATTACTGTTGTGACAAATTCGATTCACCATGCCGCTCAGTTGGTTGAAAAGCAGATTCCAACTGTCATGGTTGGAGGAAGTGTCAAGATGGCGACAGATGCTAGTATCGGGGGCGTTGCTCTTAACCAGATTAACCAATTGCACTTTGACCGTGCCTTTATCGGGATGAATGGTGTGGACGATGGTTATTATACGACTCCTGATATGGAAGAGGGAGCTGTGAAGCGTGCTATTTTAGAAAATGCCAAACAGACCTATGTCTTGGTGGATTCGTCTAAAATTGGACAAACTTGCTTTGCCAAGGTAGCACCACTCAAACGAGCTATTGTTATCACAAGTCAAGGGCATGAGCTCTTGCAGGCTATTAAGGAGAAAACGGAGGTAATAGAAGTATGATTTATACAGTCACACTCAATCCATCCATTGACTATATCGTTCGTTTGGATCAAGTTCAAGTCGGTAGTGTCAATCGAATGGACAGTGATGATAAGTTTGCTGGTGGGAAAGGAATCAATGTCAGTCGTGTCTTGAAACGCTTGGGTATTCCAAATACAGCGACTGGATTTATCGGAGGTTTTACTGGTGAATTTATCACAGATACTCTGGCAGAGGAAGAAATCGAGACACGTTTTGTCCAAGTGGCAGAAGATACTCGTATCAATGTTAAAATCAAAGCAGACCAAGAGACAGAAATCAACGGGACTGGTCCAAATGTTGAACCAGCTCAGCTAGAAGAATTGAAAGCTATTTTATCTAGTTTGACTGCAGAAGATACAGTTGTCTTTGCTGGTTCAAGTGCTAAGAATCTAGGCAATGTCATCTACAAGGATTTGATTGCCTTGACACGCAAGACTGGTGCGCAAGTCGTTTGTGATTTTGAAGGACAGACCTTGATTGATAGTTTGGACTACCAGCCACTTTTGGTCAAACCAAACAATCATGAACTTGGAGCGATTTTTGGGGTTAAACTCGAAAGTTTAGATGAAATCGAGAACTATGCTCGTCAGTTACTGGCTAAAGGAGCTCAAAATGTCATTATCTCCATGGCTGGGGACGGTGCACTTCTTGTCACATCTGAGGGAGCTTATTTCGCAAAACCTATCAAGGGAACAGTCAAAAATTCAGTTGGAGCTGGTGACTCTATGGTTGCTGGATTTACAGGTGAATTTGTCAAATCTAAAGAAGCAGTAGAAGCCTTCAAATGGGGAGTTGCTTGCGGAACGGCAACCACCTTCTCAGATGACTTGGCAACAGCAGAATTTATTAAAGAAACATATGAAAAAGTTGAGGTAGAAAAAAGATGAAAATTCAAGACCTATTGAGAAAAGATGTCATGTTGCTGGATTTACAGGCGACTGAAAAAACAGCTGTCATTGAAGAAATGATTAAAAGCTTGACAGACCACGGTTATGTGACAGATTTTGAAACCTTTAAAGAAGGAATTTTGGCGCGTGAAGCTTTGACTTCTACTGGTTTGGGTGACGGAATCGCAATGCCTCACAGCAAAAATGCCGCTGTCAAAGAAGCGACAGTTCTCTTTGCCAAGTCAAACAAGGGTGTTGACTATGGGAGCTTGGATGGGCAACCAACTGACCTTTTCTTTATGATTGCAGCTCCAGAAGGTGCCAATGATACTCACTTGGCAGCCTTGGCAGAATTGTCTCAATACTTGATGAAAGACGGCTTTGCTGATAAACTTCGTCAAGCAATATCAGCTGACCAAGTTATCGAACTTTTTGACCAAGCTTCAGAAAAAACTGAAGAGCCTGTTCAAGTACCTACCAATAACTCTGGTGACTTTATCGTAGCTGTTACAGCTTGTACGACAGGTATTGCCCACACTTATATGGCCCAAGAAGCCCTTCAAAAAGTGGCTGCTGAAATGGGGGTTGGTATCAAGGTCGAAACCAACGGTGCTAGCGGTGTTGGAAATCAACTAACTGTAGAAGATATCCGCAAGGCTAAAGCTGTTATCATTGCAGCAGACAAGGCCGTTGAAATGGATCGATTTGATGGAAAACCATTGATCAGTCGTCCAGTTGCTGACGGTATCCGTAAAACAGAAGAGTTAATTAACTTGGCTCTTTCAGGAGATGCTGAAGTTTATCGTGCTGCTAATGGAACAAAAGCTACAACAGCCTCTAACGAAAAACAAAGTCTTGGTGGTGCCTTCTACAAACACTTGATGAGTGGTGTATCGCAAATGTTGCCATTTGTTATTGGCGGTGGTATCATGATTGCCCTTGCCTTCTTGATTGACGGTGCTTTGGGTGTTCCAAATGAAAATCTTGGTAATCTTGGTTCCTACCATGAGCTAGCTTCTATGTTCATGAAAATTGGTGGAGCTGCCTTTGGTTTGATGCTTCCAGTCTTTGCAGGTTATGTTGCCTACTCTATCGCTGAAAAACCAGGTTTGGTAGCAGGTTTCGTGGCTGGTGCTATTGCCAAAGAAGGTTTTGCCTTTGGTAAAATTCCTTATGCCGCAGGTGGTGAAGCAACTTCAACTCTTGCAGGTGTCTCATCTGGTTTCCTAGGTGCCCTTGTTGGTGGATTTATCGCAGGTGCTTTAGTTCTTGCTATCAAGAAATACGTTAAAGTTCCTCGTTCACTTGAAGGTGCAAAATCAATCCTTCTTTTGCCACTTCTTGGAACAATCTTGACTGGATTTGTCATGCTAGCTGTTAATATCCCAATGGCAGCAATCAACACTGCTATGAATGACTTCCTAGGTGGTCTTGGAGGAGGTTCAGCTGTCCTTCTTGGTATCGTCCTTGGTGGAATGATGGCTGTTGACATGGGTGGACCAGTTAACAAAGCGGCTTATGTCTTTGGTACAGGTACGCTTGCAGCGTCTGTTTCTTCAGGTGGTTCTGTAGCCATGGCAGCAGTTATGGCTGGAGGAATGGTGCCACCACTTGCAATCTTTGTCGCCACTCTTCATTTCAAAGATAAATTTACTAAGGAAGAACGCAACTCAGGTTTGACAAACATCATCATGGGCTTGTCATTTATCACTGAGGGAGCAATTCCATTTGGTGCCGCTGACCCAGCTCGTGCGATCCCAAGTTTCATCCTTGGTTCAGCAGTAGCAGGTGGACTCGTTGGTCTTACTGGTATCAAACTTATGGCGCCACACGGAGGAATCTTCGTGATTGCCCTTACTTCAAATGCTCTTCTTTACCTCGTTTCTGTATTGGTAGGAGCAATCGTAAGTGGTGTGGTTTATGGTTACCTACGCAAACCACAAACAGTTAAATAAAAGGGAACTATATACCAGTTTAAACCAACCACAAAATGTAGTATTTCAACAATATCGAAAAAGACGATTTCCGTTTGGAAATCGTCTTCTCACTATTTCAATAGTTCATACTCAAATAATTTACTTTCAAGCTCATTTTCGTAGTATTCAGCTAACCTTGTTTTAAGTTCTTTTAGTTTAGTGTTAACTTTTTCATTGTTGAATATCTTTTTATCATTACCATCTTTGTATGATGTATTTATGTCCAATTCAATTTGATAAGTACCATAATTGTATTTTGGATTATATTCTTGAGTATTTTTAGCTAGTTCAAGTAATTCATCGAAGACACCTAGCAACATTAAGTCAGCTCTATCAAGTTTTCCATATTTTTCTTGTTCGATCAATTCTTTACGAACTAGAGAGTTCTTATCTAGGCACATTTCGTTACTATAAAACTTTCCATCAGAACCATCAAAGCTCAAACAATGATTTTTTTGAGAGATACAAGTCCATAATGTAGCTTTTCTAAGAAAATCTGTATCCTCTGTATACAAATCCCCTTTATCAGCAGTTGTATAGTAAATATCCCTTTCATACCAGTTTTTTTGAGGGTATTGCTTGGCAACAAACAAAGCAGTTTGCTCTGCGTAATTATTTGTTCTAACTTGACTACCTCGTCCATGATAAATAGCAATTCTAGTCATTCTTATGTCCTGCGGAGTAGTACCAAAACCACTGGCTTCTATAACCGCTAAAATATTGTCATTATAAACAGGTTTTCCATAGCTTTTTAATGGCACTTCTTTACCATCGTAGCCAGTAGCAATTTTAGATAACACATCTGTTTTTAACTTTTTAGAATAGTATTCTCCTAGCGTTTTGTATACTTTTTTTATAGTGACATGCTTCACATCTTTAAGAATAGCATCCTCAGGTACATCAATGACTGCTGCTCCTTTCCCAGTTCCCCATTTTTTATTATCTCTCCATATTTCTTTAGCAGTTACAGTAATACTTTCAGTTTCGTTATCTTGATCGTTTTTCCAAAGTGCTACCAAAACGGAACTTTCTTGTGCTTTAAAGTTCCCTCTGTTTGCTAGAAAACCATTAATAAAGATTTTTTGCATTAGACCAACTGATTTCCAATACTTAACAGGAGCAAATAAAATATAATAGTCGTTTTCATCTCTCATAAAGTATTTTTCAAAAGACCAAACGAATTGATTTAGCAAATCTTTTGCATGGTTACTATCACCAACAAATTCATCGGACATCAATTTCCTTATATAGCTAAATTTATCTATCGATTTAACATTTCCTTCTTGAGCACGGGCTAATTCGCTAGAATAAGGGGGATTTTCAAAACCAATAATCGCAACGTTTTTGTCATCTATGACTTCTTGTAATGTATTATGTTTTCCATCTGTTTCCATTGGAATTGATAAAAACTCTTCTGCTAAAGCATCCCCACCTGTTACTAAGTTCCCCTTGTTTTCTTGTACCATTGAAAGTGGTGGTATGATAGCCCGTACCTTCCCAATATATTTGTTATACAAAACAAGCCATTCTTTTATTTCATAAGTATTCAAGATAACATGGCTTAACTCTTCTTCGGTTAAATAATGCTCTAATGCTCCTGTACCAGCACATCTGTCCAAAATAACATAGTCCATGCCTTTAGGAAGATTGCTAATAGCTTGACGAACAAGTTTAGTTGCTTCTTTAACATAAGGTAGTGGTGTATAAAATGCTCCTAAATCTTTTCTATTTGCGGGGTCATTTAATGCGTCCATCACGGTGTCAAAATCGCTTTCGTCTCCACACCAAGGTAAGATATAGTTTTCGACTATTGAATTAGATGGTTGTTTGAGCATCTCAAACATTTGAGATTTTGTTGTTGTTTTATCGTGACGGTATATATAGTTCGCCCACCCTAAAATGTTTGGAAAATCAATTTCAAACTTTTGATACTCGTCTATTTGGAATAATTCACACAATTCACGATTTTTAGGGCTTTTTGGTTGAAGAACATCAAATTCAATTACTTTTTCAGGATTAGTAGCATTTTTTAAAGTGGTCTGATTTACATTTTTTGATGCACTATTCGTATAATTTTGTAAAATTTCTAAACGATATTGAGTTGCATCATAAACACTAGCACGATTTTTATTAATATCAACTAAAACGATTTTGCTTGGTATAGGAATACCACCTTTAATCCTTAATTTAGACAGATAGTGGATAGCTTGAACAAGCACAGCATTAAGATCAGCAATGCTATTTTTAAATTCAAACAGAGCTCCGTTAATGATACCATCAGTATTTTCGATTAAAATATCTTTTTCATCAAAACCGAAATTTCTCCAGAAAAATAAATTGTCAGCTCTTTCATTTCCAGATTGCCAACTTCTATCAATAGCTAGAGGCGCCATTTTACACCTCCAACAATCAACTCATTGAGTTGAGAAACAACAGAAAAGACCTCCTCACAAAAATGTGAAAAAGTCTGTTTTAGTGCTTGACAAAAAACACGTCCGATTACATAATCAGCGTGAGCTGTGAGCTGTGAGCTGTGAGCTGTGAGCTGTGAGCTGTGAGCTGTGAGCTGTGAGCTGTGAGCTGTGAGCTGTGAGCTGTGAGCTGTGATTGCGTTCATACCAATCATTCCTTTACTTTTTGATAGTTCTATTATATCAAAATTTCAAAATTTTGCATATCTTCTTTTTTTGATGAACAGTCATCTGAATCATAAAGCCTATTAAAAAGATGTTCTGAAATTGCTTAGAGATAGAAACTATGGATAAGAAAATTTTATTTGAATCTCTTAATACTGAACTATCCAAGGAGAATACTGACCTTTTCCGAAATGCCTGTGAAATATGGTATAATAGAAGAATGGCAAACAAAAATACAAGTAAAACAAGACGGAGACCGTCTAAAGCAGAACTCGAAAGAAAAGAAGCGATTCAACGAATGTTGATTTCACTAGTAATCGCGTTTTTATTGATTTTTGCAGCCTTCAAATTAGGGGCTGCAGGCATCACCCTTTACAATTTAATTCGCTTGCTGGTGGGTAGCCTAGCTTATCTGGCTATATTTGGCCTCTTAATCTATCTCTTCTTTTTCAAGTGGATCCGAAAACAGGAAGGCCTCCTATCTGGCTTTTTCACTATATTTGCAGGTTTGCTCCTGATTTTTGAAGCCTACTTAGTTTGGAAATATGGCTTGGACAATTCTATCCTAAGAGGAACCATGGCTCAGGTTGTGACTGATTTGACTGGTTTTCGAACGACCAGTTTTGCTGGTGGAGGCTTGATTGGTGTTGCCCTATATGTGCCAACAGCCTTTCTCTTCTCAAATATCGGTACTTACTTTATTGGTTCTATCTTGATTTTAGTGGGTGCTCTCCTAGTCAGTCCTTGGTCTGTTTACGATATCGCTGAATTTTTCAGTAGAGTCTTTGCTAAATGGCGGGAAGGGCATGAGCGTCGAAAAGAGGAACGCTTTGTCAAACAAGAAGAACAAGCTCGTCAAAAGGCCGAGGAAGAGGCTAGATTAGAAAAAGAAGCGGCTGAGAAAGCCTTACTTGATATGCCTCCTGTTGATATGGAAACAGGCGAAATTTTGACAGAGGAAGCCGTTCAGGATTTTCCACCTATACCTGAAGAAGAGTGGGTGGAACCAGAAATCATCCTCCCTCAAGCTGATCATGAATTCCCCAATCAAGAAGAAACCTTTGATGATGAAGAGGTACAGGTCGATTTTTCAGCCAAAGAAGCTCTTGAATACAAACTTCCAAGTTTACAACTCTTTGCAGCAGATAAACCCAAAGACCAGTCTAAAGAGAAGAAAATCGTCCGGGAAAATATCAAAATCCTAGAAGAAACCTTTGCTAGCTTTGGTATCAAGGTGACGGTTGAACGGGCCGAAATTGGACCATCAGTGACCAAGTATGAAGTCAAACCAGCAGTCGGTGTACGGGTCAACCGCATTTCCAATCTAGCAGATGACCTCGCTCTAGCTTTGGCGGCCAAGGATGTCCGGATTGAAGCTCCAATCCCTGGGAAATCCCTAGTCGGAATCGAAGTGCCTAACTCTGAAATTGCCACTGTGTCCTTCCGCGAACTATGGGAACAATCTCAAACGAAAGCAGAAAATCTCTTGGAAATTCCTTTAGGGAAGGCAGTTAATGGCACCGCAAGAGCTTTTGACCTTTCCAAAATGCCTCACTTGCTCGTCGCAGGTTCAACGGGATCAGGGAAGTCAGTAGCTGTTAATGGCATTATTGCTAGCATTCTCATGAAGGCTAGACCAGATCAAGTCAAATTTATGATGGTTGACCCCAAGATGGTTGAGTTATCTGTTTACAATGACATTCCCCATCTCTTGATTCCAGTTGTAACCAATCCACGCAAGGCCAGCAAGGCCCTGCAAAAGGTTGTGGATGAGATGGAAAATCGTTATGAACTCTTTGCAAAGGTAGGAGTTCGTAATATTGCAGGCTTTAATGCCAAGGTAGAAGAGTTCAATGCCCAGTCTGAGTACAAGCAAATTCCGCTACCGCTCATTGTCGTGATTGTGGATGAGTTGGCTGACCTTATGATGGTGGCCAGCAAGGAAGTGGAAGATGCCATTATTCGTCTTGGGCAGAAGGCGCGTGCTGCCGGTATCCACATGATTCTTGCAACCCAGCGTCCATCCGTTGATGTCATTTCTGGTCTAATCAAGGCCAATGTCCCATCTCGTGTCGCTTTCGCAGTTTCATCAGGAACAGACTCCCGTACTATTTTAGATGAAAATGGAGCTGAGAAACTGCTTGGTCGAGGAGATATGCTCTTTAAACCAATCGATGAAAATCATCCAGTTCGTCTCCAAGGCTCCTTTATCTCGGATGATGATGTTGAACGCATCGTAAACTTCATCAAGGCTCAGGCTGATGCGGACTACGATGAGAGTTTTGATCCAGGTGAGGTTTCTGAAAATGAAGGTGAATTTTCAGATGGTGAAACTGGTGGAGATCCGCTTTTTGAAGAAGCCAAAGCTTTGGTCATTGAGACCCAGAAAGCCAGCGCATCCATGATTCAGCGTCGTTTATCAGTTGGTTTTAACCGTGCGACCCGCCTTATGGAAGAACTGGAGATGGCAGGTGTCATTGGTCCAGCTGAAGGTACCAAACCAAGAAAAGTTTTACAACAATAAAAAAATAGCTTCTTTCCAAGTTTGGAAGGAGGCTATTTTAGTGATTATTGATTAGTTTTATTTTCCGAAGTTGGACTATTGGACTGTTTTTCATTTTCAGTAGTAGGTTTGCTTGTAGCAGATGTAGTAGCGTCCTGAGTTGCTGTTTTCTGCTCTTCTTTTTTCTCTTCCTTGACGCTAGATTTTGGCGTTTCTTCTTGTTGTGCTTTTTCTTGAGAAGTGTTGTTTTCCTTATTAGGACTAGTGTTTTCCTGAGGGGATTCCTTTTGAATTTCTTTGACAATTGTTGTCGTCTGGGTTGTCGTAGGTTCTTTTTTAGTATTTTTGTTATTATCTAAGGCGTTCATGATAGTGATACTTGCGGTAATTAAGCCAAGGATACTACCGATTGTAGCAACGGTTTTTTGAAAGACCGTGAATCCTTTTTTGATGTGTTCTGTTTTTGGTTTTGAAGTTCTACGATAATTAGACATACATTCTCTCCTTTAATTAAAATTTATTATACCGCATTTCTTTAAAAAAATCTTAAAAAAAGAGGAATTGCCCTTTCTTGTCGCAAGCTCCGTTTCATGATACAATAGAAGGAGTGATTTTAGAAAGCGTGAGAAAACATGATTTACTTTGATAATTCGGCGACGACCAAGCCCTATCCTGAAGCCCTTGAAACCTATATGCAGGTCGCTTCAAAAATTTTAGGAAATCCATCTAGTCTCCATCGTTTGGGAGACCAGGCAACACGAATCTTAGATGCTTCTCGGCAACAGATTGCAGATTTAATCGGTAAGAAAAGCGATGAAATCTTCTTTACTTCTGGTGGGACAGAAGGAGATAACTGGGTTATCAAGGGTGTGGCCTTTGAAAAGGCTCAGTTTGGAAAGCACATCATTGTATCAGCCATTGAACATCCGGCAGTCAAAGAGTCAGCCCACTGGTTGAAATCTCAAGGATTTGAAGTTGATTTTGCTCCAGTTGATGAGGAAGGATTTGTGGATGTTGAGGCGCTAGGAGCTTTGATAAGACCTGATACGACCCTCATCTCTATCATGGCAGTAAACAATGAAATTGGCTCTATTCAACCTATTGAGGCTATTTCAGAACTGTTGGCAGATAAGCCGACTATTTCCTTCCACGTTGATGCGGTTCAAGCACTTGCTAAGATTCCGACTGAAAAGTATCTGACAGAACGAGTGGATTTCGCGACCTTCTCTGGTCACAAGTTCCACGGAGTTCGTGGTGTTGGTTTTGTCTATATCAAGTCTGGCAAGAAGATTACGCCTCTTTTAACAGGTGGTGGTCAGGAACGTGATTACCGTTCGACAACTGAAAATGTGGCAGGAATTGCAGCGACAGCCAAGGCTCTTCGCTTGTCTATGGAAAAGCTAGATATCTTTACTAGCAAGACTGGGCAGATGAAGTCAGTGATTCGTCAAGCACTTCTGGACTATCCAGATATTTTTGTCTTTTCAGATGAGGAAGACTTCGCCCCTCATATTCTGACTTTTGGAATCAAGGGTGTTCGTGGTGAAGTCATCGTTCACGCTTTTGAAGACTATGATATTTTCATCTCAACGACCTCTGCTTGTTCGTCCAAGGCTGGGAAACCTGCAGGCACCTTGATTGCCATGGGAGTGGATAAAGATAAGGCCCAGTCAGCTGTGCGTCTTAGCCTAGACCTTGAAAATGATATGAGTCAGGTCGAGCAGTTTTTGACCAAGTTAAAATTAATTTACAATCAAACTAGAAAAGTAAGATAGGAGCATTCATGCAATATTCAGAAATTATGATTCGCTACGGTGAGCTGTCAACCAAGGGTAAAAATCGTATGCGTTTCATCAATAAACTTCGCAATAATATTTCAGACGTTTTGTCCATCTATCCCCAAGTTAAGGTAACGGCAGATCGTGACCGTGCCCATGCATACCTGAATGGAGCAGATTACACGGCAGTTGCAGAATCACTCAAACAAGTATTTGGAATTCAAAACTTTTCCCCTGTTTATAAGGTTGAAAAATCTGTAGAAGTTCTGAAGTCTGCTGTCCAAGAGATTATGCAGGACATCTACAAGGATGGCATGACCTTTAAAATTTCTAGCAAGCGTAGCGACCACACCTTTGAACTTGATAGTCGTGAACTCAACCAAACACTTGGAGGAGCTGTTTTCGAAGCCATTCCAAATGTGCAAGCTCAAATGAAAAGTCCTGACATCAATCTTCAGGTGGAGATCCGTGAAGAAGCAGCCTATATTTCTTATGAAACCATTCGTGGGGCTGGTGGTTTGCCAGTTGGAACTTCAGGTAAAGGGATGCTCATGTTGTCAGGAGGGATTGACTCACCTGTAGCAGGTTATCTTGCTCTTAAGCGTGGGGTAGATATTGAGGCCGTTCACTTTGCCAGCCCACCTTATACTAGTCCAGGCGCTCTCAAGAAAGCCCAAGATTTGACCCGTAAATTAACCAAGTTTGGGGGAAATATCCAGTTTATCGAAGTGCCTTTTACAGAGATTCAAGAAGAAATCAAGGCTAAAGCGCCAGAAGCTTACTTGATGACTCTAACTCGTCGCTTTATGATGCGTATTACAGATCGTATTCGTGAGGTACGAAATGGTTTAGTTATCATCAATGGAGAAAGCCTAGGTCAAGTAGCCAGCCAAACCTTGGAGAGCATGCAGGCTATCAATGCAGTTACCAACACTCCCATCATCCGTCCAGTTGTGACAATGGATAAGTTGGAAATCATTGACATCGCCCAGGAAATCGATACCTTTGACATTTCAATCCAACCGTTTGAAGACTGCTGTACGATTTTTGCGCCAGATCGTCCGAAAACAAATCCTAAGATTAAGAATGCGGAGCAGTATGAAGCTCGTATGGATGTTGAAGGATTAGTAGAGCGAGCTGTGGCTGGAATCATGATTACTGAGATTACACCGCAGGCTGAAAAAGATGAAGTGGATGACTTGATTGATAATCTTCTCTAATCTGAAAATCCAGAAGAATTTAGAAAAATAAATGAAAAAGTTAGTTTTTAATTCCAAAAATGGAAGCAAAACTAACTTTTTTTCTATAATTGTGATATAATAAAATAAAATTTTGAATATAGAGAGTTTTCTGACAATGAATCAATCCTACTTTTATTTAAAAATGAAAGAACACAAACTCAAGGTTCCTTATACAGGTAAGGAACGCCGTGTACGTGTTCTTCTGCCTAAAGATTATGAGAAAGACACGGATCGTTCCTATCCTGTTGTTTACTTTCATGACGGGCAAAATGTTTTTTATAGTAAAGAGTCCTTCATTGGCCATTCATGGAAGATTATCCCAGCTATTAAGCGTAATCCTGACATCAGTCGCATGATTGTCGTTGCCATTGACAATGATGGTATGGGGCGGATGAATGAGTATGCGGCTTGGAAGTTCCAAGAATCTCCTATCCCAGGGCAGCAGTTTGGTGGTAAGGGTGTGGAGTATGCCGAGTTTGTCATGGAGGTGGTCAAACCTTTTATCGATGAGACCTACCGTACCAAATCTGACCGCCAGCATACGGCTATGATTGGTTCCTCACTAGGCGGCAATATTACCCAGTTTATCGGTTTGGAATACCAAGACCAAATTGGCTGTTTAGGGGTCTTTTCATCTGCCAACTGGCTCCATCAAGAAGCCTTTAATCGCTATATTGAACGCAAGAAACTATCGTCTGACCAGCGTATCTTTATCTATGTTGGAACTGAAGAAGCAGATGATACGGACAAGACCCTGATGGCTGGTAATATCAAACAAGCCTATATCGATTCGTCTCTTCGGTATTACCATGATTTGATATCAGGTGGGGTGCACTTAGATAATCTTGTCTTGAAAGTTCAGTCTGGTGCCATCCATAGTGAAATCCCTTGGTCGGAGAATTTACCAGACTGTCTGAGATTTTTTGCAGAGAAATGGTAAGTTAGAAAAGGAGAAATCAAATGCATATTGAAAACCTTAGCCACTGGAGTGGCAATCTTAACCGTGAAATGTATCTTAATCGTTATGGACATGCTGGGATTCCAGTTGTGGTCTTTGCTTCATCAGGTGGTAGTCACAATGAATACTATGATTTTGGCATGATTGATGCTTGTGCTTCCTTTATCGAGGAAGGCCGTGTCCAGTTTTTTACCCTATCCAGTGTAGACAGTGAGAGCTGGTTGGCCACTTGGAAAAATGGTCACGACCAAGCAGAGATGCACCGTGCCTACGAGCGCTATGTGATTGATGAGGCCATTCCTTTTATCAAGCATAAGACAGGTTGGTTTGATGGTATGATGACGACAGGTTGCTCGATGGGCGCCTACCATGCAGTCAACTTTTTTCTCCAACATCCAGATGTCTTTACCAAGGTGATTGCTCTTAGTGGTGTTTACGACGCACGTTTCTTTGTTGGCGATTACTACAATGACGATGCTATTTATCAAAACTCGCCAGTAGATTATATCTGGAATCAGAATGACGGCTGGTTTATTGACCGTTACCGTCAGGCAGAGATTGTGCTGTGTACGGGTCTTGGAGCCTGGGAACAAGACGGTCTACCATCTTTCTACAAGCTTAAAGAAGCCTTTGACCAGAAACAAATTCCAGCCTGGTTTGCTGAATGGGGACACGATGTCGCCCACGACTGGGAATGGTGGCGCAAACAAATGCCTTATTTCCTCGGCAATCTCTATTTATAAAAGGAGTGACCTATGAATTACCTTGTTATTTCTCCCTACTATCCACAAAACTTTCAACAGTTTACCATCGAACTAGCCAATAAAGGTATTACCGTCTTGGGAATTGGTCAAGAGCCTTACGAGCAATTGGATGAACCTTTACGTAATAGCCTGACAGAATATTTCCGTGTTGATAATCTTGAGAACACAGACGAAGTCAAACGTGCAGTTGCTTTTCTCTTTTATAAGCATGGCCCAATTGATCGCATCGAATCTCATAATGAATACTGGCTTGAGCTGGACGCAGCACTCAGAGAACAATTCAATGTCTTTGGTGCCAAACCAGAGGATCTCAAAAAGACAAAATATAAGTCTGAAATGAAGAAACTCTTCAAAAAAGCTGGTGTCCCTGTAGTCCCTGGAGCTGTTATTAAGACGGAAGCAGATGTGGATCAAGCAGTGAAAGAAATCGGTCTTCCAATGATTGCCAAACCTGATAATGGAGTTGGGGCAGCCGCAACCTTTAAACTTGAGACTGAAGACGATATCAATCACTTCAAGGCCGAATGGGATCATTCAACTGTTTATTTCTTTGAAAAATTTGTCACTTCCAGCGAAATCTGTACCTTTGATGGGCTTGTGGACAAGGATGGTAAGATTGTCTTTTCAACAACCTTTGACTACGCCTATACACCGCTTGATCTCATGATGTATAAGATGGACAATTCCTACTATGTTCTTAAGGATATGGATCCCAAATTACGTAAATATGGTGAGGCTATCGTCAAAGAATTTGGTATGAAAGAACGGTTCTTCCATATCGAGTTCTTCCGCGAAGGGGACGATTACATTGCCATTGAGTACAATAACCGTCCTGCAGGTGGTTTTACAATTGATGTTTATAACTTTGCTCACTCTTTGGACCTCTATCGTGGTTATGCAGCTATTGTTGCGGGAGAAGAGTTTCCTGCATCAGAGTTTGCCCCTCAGTATTGTTTGGCTACTTCTCGCCGTGCAAATGCTCATTATGTCTATTCAGAAGAGGATTTGCTTGCCAAATATAGTCAGCAGTTCAAGGTTAAAAAAATCATGCCAGCAGCCTTTGCGGAACTTCAAGGAGATTACCTTTATATGCTGACAACTCCGAGTCGACAAGAAATGGAGCAGATGATTGCAGATTTCGGACAACGTCAAGAATAAGAACTCTCGGATTAAGGAAATGCACCTCCTTAATCCTTTTGTTTTTTATAAGAAATAAAACCGCTTTCTTATATAATCTTTCGGAAAAGTAGTTGCTAAAAGATATAAAAATTGATAGAATAAGGATTGTCTAAAAAATTTTAAGGAGAATCTATCAAATGGATTTCACATGGGCAATTAAATATGCCACTGAATTTTTGGGAACTGCTATTTTGATCATTCTTGGTAATGGTGCAGTTGCTAACGTTGAACTTAAAGGTACGAAAGGTCACCAAAGTGGCTGGCTCGTTATAGCTGTTGGTTACGGTATGGGGGTTATGATTCCAGCTTTGATGTTTGGTAACGTATCAGGTAACCACATCAACCCAGCCTTCACTCTTGGACTTGCAATCAGCGGTCTCTTCCCTTGGGCGCAAGTAGCGCCTTATATCCTTGCACAAGTTTTGGGTGCTATCTTTGGTCAAGCCTTGGTTGTGGCAACACACCGCCCATACTACTTGAAAACTGAAAATCCAAACAATATCCTGGGTACTTTCTCAACAATCTCAAGTTTGGATCAAGGTACAAAAGAATCACGCTTTGCAGCAACTGTTAATGGTTTTGTAAATGAGTTTGTTGGATCATTTGTTCTTTTCTTTGCAGCCCTTGGATTGACTAAAAACTTCTTTGGTTCTGAAGTGCTTCAATACATGAAACAAATGGCTAGTCAAGCAGGTCAAAATGTTGACTTTTCTGATTTAGCAATCAAAGCCCAAGTAGCACCACATACTGCTTCAGGACTTTCAGTAGCTCACTTAGCACTTGGATTCCTTGTTATGGCCTTGGTAACATCACTTGGTGGACCTACAGGACCTGCCTTGAACCCTGCTCGTGACTTGGGACCACGTCTCCTTCATGCTTTCCTTCCAAAATCAGTTCTTGGTGAGCACAAAGGCGATTCAAAATGGTGGTACTCTTGGGTACCAGTAGTAGCACCGATCGCAGCAGCAATTGCGGCAGTAGCTATTTTCAAATTCCTTTACCTATAAGAAATTGAAACCGAGGAAATCCTCGGTTTTTTAGATGAAATTTTACGAAAAAAAGGTAAATCTGAGCATAATTTCTTGTAAAAAATTCTAAAATCCTTTAAAATAAAAGAGTTGGAGGAGTTTATGAATGTAAATCAGATTGTACGGATTATTCCTACTTTAAAAGTTAATAATAGAAAATTAAATGAAACATTTTATATAGGAACCCTTGGCATGAAGGCCTTATTAGAAGAGTCAGCCTTTCTGTCACTAGGTGATCAAACAGGTTTAGAAAAGCTGGTTTTAGAAGAAGCTCCAAGTATGCGCACTCGTAAGGTAGAGGGAAGAAAAAAACTAGCTAGATTGATTGTCAAGGTAGAAAATCCCTTAGAAATCGAGGCCTTATTAGCTAAAACAGATTCGATTCATCAATTATATAAAGGTAAAAATGGCTACGCTTTTGAGATTTTTTCACCCGAAGATGATTTGATTTTGATTCATGCGGAAGATGACAGAGCAAGTCTAGTAGAAGTAGGAGAAAAGCCAGAATTTCAAACAGATCTGGAGTCAATTTCTTTAAGTAAATTTGAAATTTCTATGGAATTACACCTCCCAACGGATGTAGATAGTTTCTTGGAACTATCTGAAATTGGGGCGTCACTTGATTTTATCCCAGCACAGGGGCAGGATTTGACTGTGGACAATACGGTTACTTGGGACTTATCTATGCTCAAGTTCTTGGTCAATGAATTAGACATAGCAAGTCTTCGTAAGAAGTTTGAGTCTACAGAATATTTTATTCCTAAGTCTGAAAAATTCTTCCTTGGTAAAGATAGAAATAATGTTGAATTGTGGTTTGAAAAAGTATGAAGTGGACCAAGATTATTAAAAAAATAGAAGAACAAATCGAGGCAGGGATTTATCCTGGAGCCTCTTTTGCGTATTTTAAGGACAATCAATGGACGGAGTTCTATTTAGGCCAGAGTGACCCAGAACATGGCTTGCAGACTGAGGCAGGACTAGTTTATGATCTAGCTAGTGTCAGCAAGGTTGTTGGGGTTGGCACAGTTTTTACTTTTTTGTGGGAAAAAGGTCAACTAGATATTGACAGACCGGTAACAGATTTTTTAGCTGAGAGTGATTATCCAGACATCACTATTCGCCAGCTCTTAACTCACGCTACAGACCTTGATCCGTTTATTCCCAATCGTGATCTTTTAACAGCCTCAGAATTAAAGGAAGCGATGTTTCATCTCAAGAGACGAAGTCAGCCAGCCTTTCTGTATTCGGATGTCCATTTTTTGCTTTTGGGCTTTATTTCGGAAATAATTTTTAATCAAGATTTGGATGTGATTTTACAAGAACAAGTTTGGAATCCTTGGAGAATGACGGAAACCCAATTTGGACCTGTTGAGCTTGCTGTTCCGACAGTTAGAGATGTAGAGGCTGGTGTGGTACATGATCCCAAGGCTCGTCTCCTGGGCAGACATGCTGGTAGTGCTGGTTTATTTTCGACTGTAAAGGATCTACAAATCTTTTTAGAACACTATTTATCAGATGATTTTGCAAGAGATTTGAGTCAAAATTTTTCTCCTTTGGATGACAAGGAACGTTCTTTGGCCTGGAATTTGGAAGGAGATTGGCTAGACCATACGGGCTATACAGGTACCTTTATCATGTGGAATCGCCAGAAGCAAGAAGCGGCTATTTTCCTATCGAATCGTACCTATGAAAAGGATGAGAGGGCTCAATGGATTGTAGACCGCAATCAAGTGATGGACTTGATTCGCAAAGAAGAGTAAGGAGAGACATGTCAAACAGTTTAAAAGGGACTCTATTAACAGTTGTGGCTGGGATTGCTTGGGGCTTGTCAGGAACGAGTGGCCAATACCTGATGGCGCACGGAATTTCGGCCCTGGTTTTGACCAACTTGCGTCTTTTAATCGCTGGTGGAATTCTCATGCTCTTGGCTTATGCTACTGCAAAGGATAAAATGCTGGCCTTTTTAAAGGATAGAAAGAGTTTGCTGTCTCTTCTCATTTTTGCTCTAATTGGCCTCTTCCTCAATCAATTCGCCTATCTAACTGCTATTCAGGAGACCAATGCAGGAACCGCGACGGTGCTTCAGTATGTTTGTCCTGTTGGGATTTTAATTTATAGCTGTATCAAGGATAAGGTGGCGCCGACACTGGGAGAGATTGTTTCTATCATATTAGCCATCGGAGGAACCTTCCTGATCGCAACACATGGGCAGTTGGACCAGTTATCTATGACACCTGCAGGTCTGTTCTGGGGCCTCTTTTCTGCTCTGACTTACGCCCTGTATATCATTTTGCCCATAACCTTGATTAAGAAGTGGGGTAGCAGTTTGGTCATTGGTGTGGGAATGGTCATAGCTGGTTTGGTCGCCCTTCCTTTTACAGGGGTTCTACAGGCCAATATACCGACTAGTCTTGATTTTCTCCTTGCTTTTGCGGGCATTATCCTTATCGGGACTGTCTTTGCCTATACAGCCTTCTTAAAAGGAGCCAGTCTGATTGGACCAGTTAAGTCAAGTTTGTTGGCTTCAATTGAGCCAATCTCGGCGGTTTTCTTTGCCTTCCTAATTATGAATGAACAATTTTATCCTATTGATTTTCTTGGCATGGCAATGATATTGTTTGCTGTAACTCTGATTTCTTTGAAAGATTTACTCTTAGAGAAATAAAAAAGACTCTTTGTCCGTGACAGAGAGTTTTTGCCTAGTAATCTAATTATTTTCAAGATAAAATTCAAAGCGTTCGCCTACATACTGACTTTTTACGTATTCAAAAGCAGTACCATCTTCTAGGTAGGAAACCTGAGTCAAACCAAGAATAGCATGTCCTTTTTCAACTTCCAAATAGTGGGCAATCTTTTCTTTAGCAAGGCGAGCATAAATAGTCTGTTGAGATTTGCCTATACGGTAGCCGTGTTTTTGCAAGGTTTGGAAGAAATGACTGGTGATTTCTTCTTTTTTAAAGTCCTTAATGAATTTTTCAGGAATAGAAGCAACTTCATAAACCAGAGGAACTTGGTCGGCATAGCGAACCCGTTCCATTCGGATAATATTTTCGGTAGGAGAAATTCCTAGCTTGGCAACTTCCTGTTCATTGGGAATGGTTTTTCTGTAGGAAATGAGTTGGCTAGAGGGTACTTTACCTTGGGACTTAACAATTTCAGTAAAACTGGTTGTCCCTCTCATCTTTTCTTGTACACGTGTACTGGATACAAAGGTGCCACTTCCTACACGGCGCTCTAAAACTCCTTCTTCGACCAAGAGGGAAATAGCTTGTCGGAGGGTCATGCGACTGACCTCAAACTGCTCTGCTAAATCTCTTTCACTGGGAAGTCTCTCACCAATAGCCCAACGATGTTCGTCAATATCCTTTTTAATCTGATCATGGATTTTCATATAAGCGGGTAGCATATTTTTCACTTCATTTCTATCTTTTCTCTATTGTACCCCAATAAACTAGAAAAAGTCAAACTTCGCCTTGTTTAGTTGGTAATTCGCCCTTATTTGTGATAGAATATTGAAAAAAGATATTTCTTTTGAGAAAGGAAAAAGATGAGCAACATTTCAACTGATTTGAAAGATGTAGAAAAAATCATCGTATTGGACTATGGTAGCCAATACAACCAGCTGATTTCACGCCGTATCCGTGAGATTGGTGTTTTTTCAGAACTAAAGAGCCATAAAATTTCAGCTGCTGAAGTTCGTGAAATCAATCCTGTAGGAATTATCCTATCAGGTGGTCCAAACTCTGTATACGAAGATGGTTCATTCGATATTGACCCAGAAATCTTCGAACTCGGAATTCCTATTTTGGGAATTTGTTACGGTATGCAGTTATTGACCCATAAACTTGGAGGAAAAGTTGTCCCTGCAGGTGATGCTGGAAATCGTGAATACGGTCAATCAACTCTTACACACACACCATCAGCTCTTTTTGAATCAACACCAGACGAGCAGACTGTTTTGATGAGCCATGGTGATGCGGTTACTGAGATTCCTTCTGACTTTGTTCGTACTGGAACATCAGCTGACTGCCCTTATGCAGCCATTGAAAACCCAGATAAACACATTTACGGTATCCAATTCCACCCAGAAGTTCGTCATTCTGTGTACGGAAATGATATCCTTCGTAACTTTGCTCTTAACATCTGTAAAGCTAAAGGCGACTGGTCAATGGATAACTTCATTGATATGCAGATCCAAAAAATACGTGAAACCGTCGGTGATAAACGTGTCCTTCTTGGCCTTTCAGGTGGGGTTGACTCATCTGTCGTTGGAGTTCTTCTCCAAAAGGCTATTGGCGATCAATTGATCTGTATCTTCGTAGACCACGGTCTTCTTCGTAAAGGAGAAGCGGACCAAGTTATGGAAATGCTTGGTGGTAAGTTTGGTTTGAATATCGTCAAAGCAGACGCTGCTAAACGTTTCCTTGATAAACTTGCTGGCGTTTCTGACCCAGAACAAAAACGTAAAATCATCGGTAACGAATTTGTGTATGTCTTTGATGATGAAGCAAGCAAGCTCAAAGATGTGAAATTCCTTGCTCAAGGTACCTTATACACAGACGTTATCGAGTCTGGTACGGATACAGCTCAAACTATCAAGTCACACCACAACGTGGGTGGTCTTCCAGAAGACATGCAATTTGAATTGATCGAACCACTCAACACTCTCTATAAAGATGAAGTTCGTGCCCTTGGTACAGAGCTTGGTATGCCAGACCATATCGTATGGCGCCAACCATTCCCAGGACCAGGACTTGCTATCCGTGTCATGGGAGAAATTACTGAAGAAAAACTTGAAACAGTTCGTGAGTCAGACGCTATCCTTCGTGAAGAAATTGCTAAAGCTGGTCTTGATCGCGATATCTGGCAATACTTCACAGTTAATACAGGCGTTCGTTCAGTTGGTGTTATGGGTGACGGTCGTACATATGACTACACGATTGCAATCCGTGCTATCACCTCTATCGATGGTATGACTGCTGATTTTGCTAAGATTCCTTGGGAAGTGCTTCAAAAAATCTCAGTACGTATCGTAAACGAAGTGGACCACGTTAACCGTATCGTCTACGACATTACAAGTAAACCACCTGCAACAGTAGAGTGGGAGTAGTCATCTAAGGACTAATTTATGTAGTGTAATTAGCCAGTATCTTTGGATACTGGTTTTTACTTTTCTAGACTTTTTGGCTACTTGTTAAAACTGGGTTAATTTTCGACAGTTTATCAGTCATTATGCAAATCATATACTCAATGAAAATCAAAGAGCAAACTAGAAAGCTAGACGCAGGTTTCTCAAAATACTGTTTTGAGATTGCAGATGGAAGCTGACGTGGTTTGCAGAGATTTTCGAAGAGTATTAAAAGATTAGAATTGTCAAAACAATCTGTCTAGGCTTGATTTTATCACTTATTTACTATAAAATGAGAAGGAAAAACGTCAAACTTTTATATTGCAAATAGGAGAAAACATGACAAAAACATTAAAACGTCCTGAGGTTTTATCACCTGCAGGGACTTTAGAGAAGCTAAAGGTAGCTGTTCAGTATGGAGCAGATGCTGTCTTTATCGGTGGTCAGGCCTATGGTCTTCGTAGCCGTGCCGGAAACTTTACCTTTGAACAGATGGAAGAAGGTGTCCAGTTTGCGGCTAAGTATGGAGCTAAGGTCTATGTAGCTGCCAACATGGTTATGCACGAAGGAAATGAAGCTGGTGCTGGTGAGTGGTTCCGTAAACTACGTGATATCGGAATCGCGGCAGTTATCGTGTCTGACCCAGCCTTGATTATGATTGCAGCGACTGAAGCACCAGGCCTTGAAATTCACCTTTCAACTCAAGCCAGTGCGACTAACTATGAAACTCTTGAGTTTTGGAAGGAACTGGGCTTAACTCGTGTTGTTTTGGCGCGTGAGGTTTCAATGGAAGAATTAGCTGAAATCCGCAAACGTACAGATGTTGAGATTGAAGCCTTTGTCCACGGAGCCATGTGTATTTCTTACTCTGGTCGTTGTACCCTTTCTAACCACATGAGTATGCGTGATGCCAACCGTGGTGGATGTTCTCAGTCTTGCCGTTGGAAGTACGACCTTTACGATATGCCATTTGGTCAAGAACGCAAGAGCTTGAAGGGTGAAATTCCTGAAGAATTTTCAATGTCAGCCGTTGATATGTCTATGATTGACCACATCCCAGATATGATTGAAAATGGTGTGGACAGTCTAAAAATCGAAGGACGTATGAAGTCTATTCACTACGTATCAACAGTAACCAACTGCTACAAGGCGGCTGTTGATGCTTATCTAGAAAGTCCAGAAAAATTTGAAGCCATCAAACAAGACTTGGTGGACGAGATGTGGAAAGTTGCCCAACGTGAATTGGCAACAGGTTTCTACTACGGTACACCATCTGAAAATGAACAGTTATTTGGCGCTCGTCGTAAAATTCCTGAATACAAGTTTGTCGCTGAAGTGGTAGCGTATGATGAAGCGACCCAAACGGCAACCATTCGCCAACGGAACGTGATTAATGAAGGAGACCAAGTAGAGTTTTACGGCCCAGGTTTCCGTCATTTTGAAACGTATATTGAAGATTTGCATGATGCTAAAGGAAATAAGATCGATCGCGCTCCAAATCCAATGGAACTATTGACTATCAAGGTTCCACAACCTGTTCAAGCTGGAGATATGGTTCGAGCTCTCAAAGAAGGTCTCATCAATCTTTATAAGGAAGATGGAACCAGCGTCACAGTTCGTGCTTAATAAATATGTAGGGGACGAAAGCTTTCTAGTTGCTTTCCCTTTAATCCTATTTACTAAAAGAACATTAGGTTAAAAAAATATATTAATTTCCATCCGAGATTTCATCTCGGATTTTTTCATTATTTTTCAGAAAGACCTAGATAATAGACGGATTTATTACAAGTTTTTTCCAAAATTTTCTATATAATAGACTTAAAAATAGTAAAATTGTAAATAATTTTCATTAAACGCTTTCAATGTTAGTAAAAAGTTGACAAATCCAATTTTTAGGACTAAACTAAGTAAGTAAATTTTAATTAAAAGGAGAATTCGTCATGAATTTAACATTTTTCGGTCTATGTCTTGCCTGTATGGGTGTATCTCTTGGTGAAGGTATGTTGATGAACGGTTTGTTGAAATCAGTTGCTCGCCAACCAGATATCATCTCAGAACTACGTAGTTTGATGATCCTAGGGGTTGCCTTTATTGAAGGTACTTTCTTCGTTACTCTTGTCTTTTCATTTATCATCAAATAAAAGAAGTATAAATTGAAAAAGGGAGGATTTTAGATGGAAGAAAGTATTAATCCAACCATCAATATTGGTCCTGTTACCTTTAATTTAACCATAGTAGTTTTGACTTTGTTGACTGTAGCACTTATTTTTGGCTTTATTTATTGGGCAACTCGAAATATGACTTTGAGACCCACAGGAAAACAAAATGTATTAGAGTATTTATTTGATTTTGTTGTTGGATTTACAAAATCAAACCTTGGTCCAATGATAAAGGATTATTCTCTCTTTTATTTCTGTTTATTCCTATTTATGGCCATTGCAAATAATATTGGCTTAATGGCTAGAATTCAGACTACAGATGGTGTAAATCTTTGGACCTCACCAACAGCAAATTTGTCATTTGACTTGGTCTTGTCTTTTACAATTATCTTAATGACCCACGTAGAAGGAATTCGTCGTCGTGGAATCAAAAAGTATTTAAAAGCATTTGTAACACCAGGTTTTATGACACCAATGAATCTCTTAGAAGAAGTTACCAATCTCCTTTCACTTGCATTGCGGGTCTTTGGTAATATCTTTGCAGGGGAAGTGATGGCAAGTATGTTAGTCCTACTTTCTCATCAGGCCTTCTATTGGTATCCTATTGCTTTTGGAACAAATCTAATCTGGACTGCATTTTCTGTTTTTATTTCTTGTGTACAAGCATATGTATTTACATTGTTATCTTCAATGTACCTAGGAAATAAAATTAATGATGAAGAATAGAAAGGAGTAGTTTATGAATGTAACAGTAGGTGAATTACTTGGTGATTTTATACTAATCGCTGGTTCCTTTATTCTCTTGCTAGTCTTGGTTAAGAAATACGCTTGGTCAAATTTGACTAGCATTTTCGAACAAAGAGCAGAAAAAATTGCAGCAGATATTGACGGAGCTGAACAAGCACGTCAAAAAGCAGAAGTATTGGCTCAAAAACGCGAAGATGAATTGGCTGGTAGCCGTAAAGAAGCTAAGACAATCATTGAGAATGCGAAAGAAACAGCTGAGAAAAGCAAAGCTAGTATTTTAGCAGATGCTAAGCTAGAAGCAGGACGCTTGAAAGAAAAAGCGAACCAAGAAATTGCTCAAAATAAAGCTGAAGCTTTACAAAGTGTTAAGGGTGAGGTAGCAGATTTGACAATCAGCTTGGCTGGTAAAATCATCTCACAAAACCTTGACGGTCATGCCCATAAAGAACTCATTGATCAGTATATCGATCAGTTAGGAGAAGCTTAATGGACAAGAAAACAGTAAAGGTAATTGAAAAATACAGCATGCCTTTTGTCCAATTGGTTTTAGAAAAAGGAGAAGAAGACCGTATCTTTTCAGACTTAGCTCGAATCAAGCAAGTTGCTGAAGAAACAGGCTTACCTTCTTTTTTAAAAAAAGTGGCAGTAGACGAGTCTGACAAGGAAAAAACGATTACGTTCTTCCAAGATTCAGTGTCATCTTTATTGCAAAACTTTATCCAGGTTCTTATCTACAATCACAGAGCAAATCTTTTTTATGATATTCTTGTAGATTGCTTGAACCGACTTGAAAAAGAAACAAATCGATTTGAAGTGACGATTACGTCATCTCATCCTTTAACAGATGAACAGAAGAGTCGCTTGCTCCCTTTGATTGAGAAAAAAATGTCTCTCAAAGTAAGGAGTGTAAAAGAACAAATCGATGAAAGTCTTATTGGTGGTTTTGTCATTTTTGCCAATCACAAGACAATTGATGTGAGTATTAAACAACAACTTAAAGTTGTTAAAGAAAATTTGAAATAGAAAGTGGTGTTCTTTTGGCAATTAACGCACAAGAAATCAGCGCTTTAATTAAGCAACAAATTGAAAATTTCAAACCCAATTTTGATGTGACTGAAACAGGTGTTGTAACCTATATCGGGGACGGTATCGCGCGTGCTCATGGCCTTGAAAATGCCATGAGTGGAGAGTTGTTGATTTTTGAAAACGGCTCTTATGGTATGGCTCAAAACTTGGAGTCAACAGATGTTGGTATTATCATCCTAGGTGACTTTACAGATATCCGTGAAGGCGATACAATCCGCCGTACAGGGAAAATCATGGAAGTCCCAGTAGGTGAAAGTCTGATTGGACGTGTTGTGGATCCGCTTGGTCGTCCAGTTGATGGTCTTGGAGAAATCCACACTGATAAAACTCGTCCAGTAGAAGCGCCAGCTCCTGGTGTTATGCAACGTAAGTCTGTATCAGAACCATTGCAAACTGGTTTGAAAGCTATCGACGCCCTTGTACCGATTGGTCGTGGTCAACGTGAGTTGATTATCGGTGACCGTCAGACAGGGAAAACAACCATTGCAATTGATACAATCTTGAACCAAAAAGGTCAAGATATGATCTGTATCTATGTTGCGATTGGACAAAAAGAATCAACAGTTCGTACGCAAGTAGAAACACTACGTCAGTACGGTGCCTTGGACTACACAATCGTTGTGACTGCCTCTGCTTCACAACCATCTCCATTGCTTTTCCTAGCTCCTTATGCTGGGGTTGCCATGGCGGAAGAATTTATGTACCAAGGGAAACATGTTTTGATCGTTTATGATGATTTATCAAAACAAGCGGTAGCTTATCGTGAACTGTCTCTCTTGCTTCGTCGTCCTCCAGGTCGTGAAGCTTTCCCAGGGGATGTTTTCTACCTTCACAGCCGTTTGCTTGAGCGCTCAGCTAAAGTTTCTGATGAACTTGGTGGTGGATCAATTACAGCCCTACCATTTATCGAGACACAAGCAGGAGATATCTCTGCCTATATCGCAACCAACGTGATTTCTATCACTGATGGACAAATCTTCCTTGGTGATGGTCTTTTCAATGCAGGTATTCGTCCAGCTATCGATGCGGGTTCATCTGTATCTCGTGTAGGTGGTTCTGCACAAATCAAAGCAATGAAAAAGGTTGCTGGTACACTTCGTATCGACCTTGCTTCATACCGTGAGTTGGAAGCCTTCACTAAGTTTGGTTCTGACTTGGACGCAGCAACACAGGCTAAGTTGAACCGTGGACGTCGTACAGTTGAAGTCTTGAAACAACCTGTTCACAAACCATTGCCTGTTGAGAAACAAGTAACCATTCTCTATGCTTTGACACACGGTTTCTTGGATACTGTTCCAGTAGATGACATTGTTCGTTTCGAGGAAGAGTTCCATGCCTTCTTTGATGCTCAACATCCAGAGATTTTGGAAACCATTCGTGATACAAAAGACTTGCCAGAAGAAGCAGTCTTGGATGCTGCGATTACAGAGTTTCTCAATCAAACCAGCTTCCAATAAGAATAGAGGTGTCAGATGGCAGTATCTCTAAATGATATTAAAACAAAAATCGCCTCAACAAAAAATACGAGTCAAATCACTAATGCTATGCAAATGGTATCAGCTGCTAAGCTTGGTCGCTCTGAAGAAGCTGCTCGCAACTTCCAAGTTTACGCTCAGAAAGTCCGCAAACTCTTGACAGATATCCTCCATGGTAATGGAGCTGGTGGTTCAACCAATCCGATGTTGATTAGCCGTCCTGTGAAGAAGACAGGCTATATCGTCATCACTTCAGACCGCGGTTTGGTTGGAGGTTATAATTCTTCTATTCTGAAAGCCGTTATGGAGTTGAAAGAAGAATACCATCCAGACGGTAAAGGTTTTGAAATGATCTGTATTGGTGGAATGGGAGCTGATTTCTTTAAGGCTCGCGGTATTCAACCACTTTATGAATTACGTGGCTTGGCGGATCAGCCTAGCTTTGATGAAGTTCGTAAGATTATTTCAAAAACTGTTGAAATGTATCAAAATGAGCTTTTTGATGAACTCTATGTCTGCTATAACCACCATGTCAATACGCTAACCAGTCAAATGCGTGTGGAGCAAATGCTTCCAATTGTTGACTTGGATCCAAATGAAGCGGATGACAGTTACAGCTTGACCTTTGAATTGGAAACTAGCCGAGAAGAAATTTTGGAGCAGTTGTTGCCTCAGTTTGCAGAAAGTATGATTTATGGTGCTATTATCGATGCTAAGACAGCTGAAAATGCTGCGGGTATGACAGCCATGCAAACAGCGACAGATAATGCTAAGAAAGTCATTAATGATTTGACAATTCAGTATAACCGTGCCAGACAGGCGGCGATTACACAAGAAATTACAGAAATCGTAGCAGGAGCTAGTGCCTTAGAATAGGCACTAGTCCAGCTCGTATGAAAATGAACTTAGGACCTAGTTGAGCTAGGAACCGACAGTATCTTATATAGAATAGGAGAAGGAGATGAGTTCAGGTAAAATTGCTCAGGTTATCGGTCCCGTTGTAGACGTCTTGTTTGCAGCAGGGGAAGAACTTCCTGAGATTAACAATGCACTTGTCGTCTACAAAAATGACGAAAGAAAAACAAAAATCGTCCTTGAAGTAGCCTTGGAGTTGGGAGATGGTATGGTCCGTACTATCGCCATGGAATCAACAGATGGTTTGACTCGTGGAATGGAAGTATTGGACACAGGTCGTCCAATCTCTGTGCCAGTAGGTAAAGAAACTTTGGGACGTGTCTTCAATGTTTTGGGAGATACCATTGACTTGGAAGCTCCTTTTACAGAAGATGCAGAGCGTCAGCCAATTCATAAAAAAGCTCCAACTTTTGATGAGTTGTCTACCTCTTCTGAAATCCTTGAAACAGGGATTAAGGTTATCGACCTTCTTGCCCCTTACCTTAAAGGTGGTAAAGTTGGACTTTTCGGTGGTGCCGGAGTTGGTAAAACCGTCTTAATTCAAGAATTGATTCACAACATTGCCCAAGAACACGGTGGTATTTCAGTATTTACCGGTGTTGGGGAACGTACTCGTGAAGGGAACGACCTTTACTGGGAAATGAAAGAATCAGGCGTTATCGAGAAAACAGCCATGGTATTTGGTCAGATGAATGAGCCACCTGGAGCACGTATGCGTGTTGCCCTTACTGGTTTGACAATCGCTGAATACTTCCGTGATGTAGAAGGCCAAGACGTGCTTCTCTTTATCGATAATATCTTCCGTTTCACTCAGGCTGGTTCAGAAGTATCTGCCCTTTTGGGTCGTATGCCATCAGCCGTTGGTTACCAACCAACACTTGCTACGGAAATGGGTCAATTGCAAGAGCGTATCACATCAACCAAGAAGGGGTCTGTAACCTCTATCCAGGCTATCTATGTGCCAGCGGATGACTATACTGACCCAGCGCCAGCAACAGCTTTCGCTCACTTGGATTCAACAACCAACTTGGAACGTAAGTTGGTACAATTGGGTATCTACCCAGCCGTTGATCCACTTGCTTCAAGCTCACGTGCCTTGGCACCTGAAATCGTTGGAGAAGAGCACTATGCAGTTGCTGCTGAAGTAAAACGTGTCCTTCAACGTTACCATGAGTTGCAAGATATCATTGCTATCCTTGGTATGGATGAGCTTTCTGATGAAGAAAAGACTTTGGTTGCTCGTGCCCGTCGTATCCAGTTCTTCTTGTCACAAAACTTCAACGTTGCGGAACAATTTACTGGTCAGCCTGGTTCTTATGTTCCAGTTGCTGAAACTGTACGTGGCTTTAAGGAAATCCTTGATGGTAAACATGACCACTTGCCAGAAGATGCCTTCCGTGGTGTAGGTTCTATCGAAGATGTAATTGCAAAAGCTGAAAAAATGGGATTTTAAGAGGTGATCTATGGCTCAGTTAACTGTCCAGATCGTGACACCAGATGGTCTCGTCTATGATCACCATGCCAGCTATGTATCGGTTCGAACTCTGGATGGTGAGATGGGGATCTTGCCACGACATGAAAATATGATTGCGGTTTTAGCAGTTGATGAAGTAAAGGTAAAACGTATTGATGATGAAGAACACGTGAACTGGATTGCAGTAAACGGAGGCGTTATTGAAATTGCCAATGATACCATCACAATCGTTGCTGACTCTGCAGAACGTGCTCGAGATATCGATATCAGTCGTGCAGAACGTGCCAAACTTCGAGCAGAGCGTGAAATTGAAGAAGCACAAGACAAACACTTGATTGACCAAGAACGTCGTGCTAAGATTGCTTTGCAACGTGCCATTAACCGGATTAATGTCGGAAATAGACTATAAGAAAAAAGGAGTCTGAGACTATTGTCCCAGACTTTTTTTATTTTCAGGAGGGAAAATAATAACAGAATTACAATCACCACGCTATATTGTCATTTCATTTTTAATACGTGAAATGGAAGTTGATATTGTTGAGGTCATAACTATTATGGCTGAATTAGAAAACAGTGGCTTGGTTCAGGGAATCAAGTGGAAATTTAATACTCAAAGAACATGGAAGAGCGCACAAAATCTCCTCATCTGAAAGTGTTTCAGATTAAGTTCCGCTATGGTGGAAGTTAGTGTGAGACGTTTGAATGGGGTTGAAGGTTAATTTTTAGAACTTATGTTGGAGTAATGTAGACGACTGACAGATTTCTTCTGCAGGTATTTTCGAAATACCAAGAAGCTTAGGAATCTCTTCTCCGTAAGTAAAAGCAAGGAGTTCATGGGCTGACTTTCCATTCAAAGCAGCGGGTTTGACACTGTTGACATGCGAACAAACGAGATTGATGTCCTCTTGAGTTAAGTTGTCAAAAGAAGTTCCCTTTGGTAGAATATCTCGAATCAGCGTGTGATTTTTCTCAATTCTGCCTTTCTGGTCAGAGCGATTAGGGTCACAAAAGAAGAGTCTACTCTCTCCTCGAACATCCATTTCGATGTCATCAACCCTGGCAAAGTCTTCACCATTATCTGTCAGAATGACAGGGAAATTAGCAGATATGAAAGTAGATAGTTTTTTAGTTAGCTGAATTTAGTAGTGTAATCAATACTAAAATTAATATGTCTGAATTGAACTAAACATGTTTTTATAAGTAACTTTCAAACGGAGAGTTTTGCTGTGATTAATAGTATTATTTTTTACAACAAATAGGTTAATTCCAACGATGGGTCCATCTATCAAATAACTTGCAATAACATGTATAAAAATACATTGCGCAGATGTCATAAAATTGTCTACTTTCGCGAAATACTTTTTTTTGTAAAAATTTAAGTCTAATCAGTTGAATATAAATAAAAAATACAGTAAAATAGTATGTATAAGTAATCATATTAGAATTGCATGCTGTTCTTAGTAACAGCAAGTATTTTGTATGGATACTAAACTAAATAAATTTTCGAGGAGAAGATAATGGGAAATAAACCATCTATGAGTCGTTCTGAACGTTTACGCCGTGAAAAAGTCACGCGTTACTCAATTCGTAAATACAGTTTTGGAGCAGCTAGCGTAGCAGTTGCTGCACTTTTCATGTTTTTGGGTAATGGAGCGGTGTCTGTTCAAGCCGATGAAATCCAAGAACCAAAAACAGCTGATGTTCCAACTAAAGAAGTTGTTTTGGATAAGACTCAATTGAAAAGCTATATCGCTGAAATTGAAGAGAAAATTTCAGCGGGTAAATACGCTAATAAGACTGAGGAGAGCATCGCTCTTTTAAATTCTGAATTAGCTTCTGCCAAATCTGTCCTTGCTTCTGCAACTAGCCAAGATGAACTAAAAGCAGCTTATAACAAATTTGTCACTGTAGTAAGCTCAAAATTGCAAAATAAACCTGTAGAGAAAAAAGAAACACCAGTAGTAGATACTACAAATGGTAAAGAAACTGTTGGTAAAAAAGCAGAAAATACAGAGAAAAAATCTGATTCTAACTCAATTGAAAATACAGGTTCTAATGATTCACGTAATGGAAAAGCGTTAGATCGAGATAATGCTTTCCGTACAGAAGCTGTTACGAATAAGAAACCAGTTGGGAATATTCCATTCTCTAATGCGACTGCAAAAGATATTTATGTTTATAAAGGTGAAGAAACAAACATTGAATTATCAGCAACAGATGATTCTGGAAAACTTAAGGACATTCGTATAGCTGAGGGTTCAAGAGGAATTGATGCTGCTGGGGCTGCTGGCGGTAGAATAAATAATCAGTATGGACTAACGTTCTCATCTCAGAGAAATGAAACTGAAGGAATTGTAGCGACACAAGATAATCCTGCTAAGGTAACGATTACAGGGACAGTATCAGTGCCAAATCGACCAACTTATACAGGTAAGTTAGTGACACGTTATCTAGTCGCTGAAGATTTAGATGGGGCAGTATTCTCAGAACCTAGTGGAAATCAGGAAAATGCGAATCCACTACCAGAAGGCTACTTTAAGTTATGGGTTCGTGAACAAACTCAAAAATATGATATTCAAGTACAAACAAATGAAGCTGGTAAGATTGCTGTTGCCGATGTAAACAATCTTTCTCAAGCTGATTTTGAGAAAATTAAAAATAATATAAAAATTACTTATAATACAGCAGACGATGCAAGATTGCTTGATAAAAACGGTAAATTAGTAGAAAATGCTTCGAACTACATTGACACTGTAACGAAACAAGCAGATCAGATTGTTGTTACTTATAAAGACGGCTCAAGAGATTCTGTTGCTTTAACGAGTGTTTTACGCAATAATCCTATACCTACAGTAAAAGTGCCATATTCAAACCAAGCAGAGAAACAAGTTTATGTTTATAAGGGTGAAAATACGGATTTAACATTCACAGCGAATGATGATACTACTGTAAAAGATATGTACTTGCGTGGACCTGGAGATGTTAACTGGAATAATACTGAAGCTTTTGGATTCACAACAGGTAAGATTGATAATGGTGTTGTTACTGGTAAGGGTACAATTTCTGATAATAAACAGGAAGCAACCATTACAATGACAGGTGAAACCAATCTGGATGCGGGTAAACAATGGACAAGTTATGTTGTTGCTAATGACAATGATAACTTTAGTTCAATGCCAGCAGATCGTAACTTTAATGCTTTAGATATTGATCCTGATGCAAAATCTAAACCAGGATATATTCGGTTTGTCGTTAAAGATCAAACATCTAAGTATGATATTAAGGATTTAACTGATTCTACACGTATAACTGTTAATGATATTGATAATATTACAGCAACAGATTTAGCAACGATTAAGTCAAGATTGAAATTAGAGTATTCTTCAACAAATGATGACGAACGACTTGCAAGTCTAAAAGGTACAGCAGTTACTAATCCTACTTCATTAATTGATACTGTTGCAGTATCGACAACTGACCCTTCTAAGCTTGTTGTAACATATAAAGATGGTTCTGTAGATACAATTGAAAAAAGTAAAGTTTTAAATGTAAGACCGAAAGGAATTATCCCGTTCTCTAATCCAGCTACAAAAGAAATCTATGTTTATAAAGGCGAAGAAACAAATATAGAATTATCAGCAACTGATGATTCCGGAAAAATTAAAGATATTCGTATTGCTGAAGGTGGTAGAGGAAATGATGCTCCAGGTGCTGCCGGCGGTAGAATAAGAGATCAATATGGATTAACAACAGGTTACCAAAGAAATGAAACAGGAATTGAAGCAACTGAAACTAATCCAGCAAAAGTAACGATTACAGGAACAGTGTCAGTATCAGGTCAACCAAACTTTAAAGGTAACTTAATGACAAGATACTTAGTTGCAGAAGATTTAGAAGGTGCAACATTCTCTGACCCTAATGGTAATAGTGATTCAGGTAAGACAGTAGACCAAGTGCCAGAAGGATGGTTCAAACTAGTAGTTCGTGAACAAACTCAGAAATATGATATTCAAGGACAAACAGAAGAAGCTAATAAAATAGCAGTATCTGACATTAACAATTTATCAAATGATGATTTTGAAAAAATTAAAAATAACATTAAGATTCAATACAATACTGCTGATGATGAAAGATTAAAAGATAAAAATGGATCATTAGTAGAAAATGCTTCACAATATATTAAATCTATAACTAAAGAAGGCGATAAAATTGTAGTTACTTATAAAGATGGTTCTACAGATAAGTTAACTCTAACAGAAGTAGTAAAACTAGACAAACAGCCAGCAATTGATGCAGTAAACACCGCAGCAACTGAGAAAATTGCAGCAATCAACTCAACGCCAAACGCTACTGATGAAGAAAAAGCAGCGGCAATTGCTAAAGTAAATGCTGATAAAGAAAAAGCATTAACAGCAATTAATGATGCTAATGTAACGACAAAAGCAGAATTAGATAAAGCGAAAGAAGCAGGTACAACAGCAATCGCAGGGGACAATCCAGTAGTAGCGAAAAAGGCTGCTGCTAAAGCAGATGTTGAAGCAGCGCGCCAAGCGAAAGCCGATGCAATTAATGCTGATAAAAATCTAACACAAGCAGAAAAAGATGCGGCTCTTGCTAAAGTTAATAAAGCAGCTGAAGATGCAACAAAAGCTATCGATGCAGCAACGACAGATGCAGCTGTAGATACAGCAAAAGGTACTGGAGTAACAGAAATTGGGAAGGTTAATCCAGTAGCAAAACAAAATGCTAAGGATGCTATTGGGAATGCATTAACAGCTAAGAATCAGGAAATCGATGATCGTAAGGATTTAACACAAGCAGAAAAAGATGCGGCTAAGGCTGAAGCTAAGAAATTAGCGGATGCGGAACTTACAAAAGTTAATGCTCAACCTGATAATGCAGAAACGGCTGAAGCAGCAGCAGCGGCACAAAAACTTGTTAACGATGCAGAAGATAAAGGTGTTGCAGATGTAACGTCTGTATACCCAATTGCTAAAGAAGAAGCGAAAAAAGCAGTAGCAGATGAATTAGCCAAGAAAGAAAAAGAACTGGATGATCGTAAAGATTTAACAACAGAAGAAAAAGCAGCAGCTAAGAAAGAAGCGAAAGACTTAGCTAAAAAGGCTACAGATGCCATCAACGCTCAACCAGCGATTGCAGATACTTCAGATAAAGCAACAGCGGCGCAACAAGCAGTAGACACAGCTAAAACTACGGGTGTTGCGGAAGTTAAAGCAGTAAATCCAGAAGCGGTTAAGAAAAATGTGGCTAAGAAAGCAATTGAAGATGCATTAACAGCTAAAAACAACGCAATTGACGCTCGTGATGATTTAACACCTGAGCAAAAAACAGCAGCAAAAGAAGCAGCGAAAGCAAAAGCAGATGCAGCTAAAGATGCTATTGATAAAGCAACAACAGATGCGGATGTAGATCAAGCTAAAACAGATGGTGAAACAGCAGTTGCAAATGTAACTCCAGTAGCAAAAAAACCAGCTAAACAAGCAATCGCGAAAGCATTAGAAGATAAAAATGCCGAAATCGACAAACGTACGGACTTAACAGAAGAAGAAAAAGCTACAGCTAAGAAAGAAGCGAAAGATAAAGCTGATGCACAATTAGCAGAAATCGCTAAACAACCAGATGTAGCAGATACACCAGAAGCTGCACAAACAGCGCAAACAGCAGTAGATGCAGCTAAGAAAACAGGTGTTGACGAAGTAACTGCAGTAAATCCAACAGCAGTAACTAAACCAGAAGCTAAAAAAGCAATTGATGCTAAATTAGCTGAACAACTAAAAACTATCGAAAGTACTCCAGATGCTACAGATGATGAGAAGAAAGTTGCAGCAGACGCAGCTAAAGCTCTAGCAGCTAAAGCTAAGGCAGAAATCGACAAAGCAGGAACAGATGCAGATGTTAAAGCTTTAGAAGACGAAGCAAAAGCTGAAATCGAAAAATCTTTACCATTAGTTGAAGATAAACCAAATGCTCGTAAAGCAATTGACGAAGAAGCAACAGCTAAAAAAGCAGCAATTGATTCACGTACAGATTTAACTCCTAAAGCAAAAGAAGATCTTAAAGCTCAAGTAGATAAGATTGCAGAACAAGCTAAAAAATCTGTAGATGCCGCTAAAACAGCAGAAGCTGTTGATGGAATTGAAGAGTCAGATAAAGCGGCTATTAAAGCTGTAGGTGAAGTGAATATTCCGGCTGATAAAGTTCTTGTAAATGACCCAAGTACTTTAACAGACGATGAAAAAGCTAAGGTCTTAGAAGCTGTTAAGAAAGTAAATCCAGATGCTAAAGAAATTACTCAAGATGCAGATGGAAATATTACTGTTACAACTCCAGATGGTCATCAGGAAACCATCACTCCTGAACAAGTTGTGAAAACGTCTGATACAGCAAATGAACCAAAAGCAGGAAATGATGTAGTTAAACCAGCGAATAAAGTGGTTGTAGCAGATCCAGCTAAATTAACAGATGCTGAAAAAGAAAAAATTAAAGCAGCTGTAGAAGCAGTAAATCCAAATTCTGTAGTAACAGTAGATGAAAAAGGAAATGCTAAAGTATCAACTCCAGATGGACAAACACAAGTGATTCCTGTAGATGAATTAGTACGTACTGCTGAAGATACTAAGAAACCAAATGCAGGAAACGACATCAATACACCATCAGATAAAACAGTCGTAGCAAATCCAGAAGCCCTTACTCCAGAAGAGAAGAAAGCTATTGAGGATAAGGTTAAAGCCGTTAACCCAGGAGCTACGGTTGTAGTAGATGACAAAGGTAACGCAACTGTTACAACACCTTCAGGTAAGACAGCGGTTATTCCAGCAGCTGATTTGACGAAGACAGCAGAAGCAGCGTCTAAACCAAATGCAGGCGACGATGTAGTTAAGCCAGCGTCTAAGACAGTAGTAGCCAATCCAGAAGCCCTTACTCCAGAAGAGAAGAAAGCTATTGAGGATAAGGTTAAAGCCGTTAACCCAGGAGCTACGGTTGTAGTAGATGACAAAGGTAACGCAACTGTTACAACACCTTCAGGTAAGACAGCGGTTATTCCAGCAGCTGATTTGACGAAGACAGCAGAAGCAGCGTCTAAACCAAATGCAGGCGACGATGTAGTTAAGCCAGCGTCTAAGACAGTAGTAGCCAATCCAGAAGCCCTTACTCCAGAAGAGAAGAAAGCTATTGAGGATAAGGTTAAAGCCGTTAACCCAGGAGCTACGGTGGTAGTAGATGACAAAGGTAACGCAACTGTTACAACACCTTCAGGTAAGACAGCGGTTATTCCAGCAGCTGATTTGACGAAGACAGCAGAAGCAGCGTCTAAACCAAATGCAGGCAATGATATCAACACACCGGCGGTTAAAACAGCAGTTGCTAAGAAAGATGCTTTAACTGATTCAGAAAAAGAAGCAGTTAAGACAGCAGTAGAAGCAGTTAATCCAGGTGCTAAGGTAGTAGTAGATGACAAAGGAAATGCGACAGTTACTACGAAAGATGGTAAGACAGCCGTAATTCCTGCTTCTCAACTAGTTATTCCAACAGAAAAACTTGCAGACCTATCTGAGCAAAATGGTGTGAATATTCCAGCTACACGCACCTTGGTAGCAGATAAGAATAACTTAACTCCTGAAGAAATTGCTAAGATTAAGGTTGCTGTGGAAGCTGTAAATCCAGGCTCAACAGTTGTTGTAGATGAAAAGGGTAACGCGACAGTAACCACAGTAGATGGAAAAACAGCAACAATTTCAGCTGAACAATTAGTTAAAGATGAAGCAGATGTAGCAACTAAAAACAATGGTGAAAATCTTAATCTTGATTTTGAAAAACAACTTGTAGCTGATTTGGACAACTTAACAGACGCGGATAAAGCGGGAGCTAAAGCCAAAATTATGGCAGCTAACCCAGATGTAGCAGAAGTAATCTTCGATGATAAAGGAAATGCAACGGTTATTTTGAATAATGGTAAAGCATATACAGTTTTAGCTAAAGATATCTTTAAAGAAATTCCTTATGTTCCATCATATAATCGAGGAAATAATAGAATTAATAACGCTGAAACGATAGTCGATAAATCGAAGTTAGAAGGTGCTATTCGTCAATTGGATAAGCTAATCATCCAAGAATCAGCTAAGCTTGATGCAGAAACTGTGAAAGAAGCGAACGCATTATTAGCAGCCGCTAAAGAAGTATTTGCCAATGCAAACGCAACTCAAGCAGAAGTGGATGCAATGGTTAAACGTATAGAAGACTTCATGTTGAAAGTTTCTCCAGCAACTAATCATGCAATTCTAGCTAATGACCAAGCTACTCAAGCCACAAACGCTAACCAAGAAACAGCTAACGTGAATACAGTGGCTAAAGAATTGCCTAACACAGGTACAGAAGCTAACGCTAGCCTCGCAGCGCTTGGACTTCTTGGAGCCCTAGGTGGATTTGGACTTCTTTCTCGCAAGAAAAAAGAAGACTAAAAACTCATAGTTTTTAAGAAGATGATTCGTCATCTTCTTTTTTTGGCTCTTTGTCAACTGTAGTGGGTTGAAGAAAAGCTAAGCTCGAGAAAGGACAAAATTCGTCCTTTCTTTTTTGATGTTCAGAGCAATAAAAATCCGTTTTTTGAAGTTTTCAAAGTTCCGAAATCCAAAGGCATTGCGTTTGATGAGTTTAATGAGATTATTCGTTGCTTCTAATTTGGCGTTTGAATAGGGTAGTTGAAGGGCATTGACAATCTTCTCTTTATCTTTGAGGAAGGTTTTAAAGACAGTCTGAAAAAGAGGATGAACCTGCTGCAGATTGTCCTCAATGAGTCCGAAAAATTTGTCAGGCTTCTTGTCCTGAAAGTGAAACAGCAAGAGTTGATAGAGATGGTAGTGGTGTTTCAAGTCTTTTGAATAGCCCAAAAGCTTGTCTAAAATCTCTTTATTCGTCAAGTGCATACGAAAAGTAGGATGATAAAAACGTTTATCGCTTATTTTCCGACTATCTTGTTGGATGAGTTTCCAGTAGCGCTTGATAGCCTTGTATTCATGAGACTTTCGATGAAATTGATTCATAATTTGGATATTGAGGTCTTTGATATCTAGCAGTTTTGTGATAAAATGTAATTGTTCCATATGATTCTTTCTAATGATAGTTTGGTCGCTTTTCATTATAGATGATATGGGACTTCTTTTCTACAACAAAATAGGCTCCATAATATCCATAGGGGATTTACCCACTACAAATATTATAGAGCCCGTTTTTTTATGTTTTCTTAAGGGGCAAAACTGATGCAGACTGCTTCTGGGACATGAAAGTCATTAGAAAGTTCTGCTAGACGTCCAGTTTCAGAATTGCGTTTAAAGACGGTTGCATTGTCAGAGTCTTGATGGACAGCAATGACAAATTCTTGGTCTGGTGTCAAATCAAAATCACGTGGAGTCTGACCATGTGTCGGAACGATTTCTAACAACTCTAAGCTACCGTCCGCAAGGATTGTATATACTACGATAGAATCATGACCACGGTTAGAGGCGTAGAGGTATTTACCATCTTTAGAGAGACGAATGGCAGCAGTACCATTAAATCCTTCGTAACCGTCTGGTAGAGTTGAAATGACTTGCATGCGTTCAAATTCACCAACACCATCGTAGATTAGAACCTCGATAGTGCTATTGAGTTCACAAATGAGATAAGCGATTTTATAATGGTTATGAAAAATAATATGGCGTGAGCCTGCTCCTGGCTGGCTATGATAGGTATAGAGCTTAGATAATTTTCCTTCTGGATCAAGATCATAAGTAATTACTTGGTCAGTACCCAAGTCGCAGGTCACTAGATAGTGGTCAGGTGTTAAATCTGTATAGTGAACATGTGGAGAAGCTTGATTTTCATGTGGACCTTGGCCACTGTGTTGATCAACATCACTAAGTAGAAGACGACCATCTTCCTGACGTTTATAAACAAGGACCTGTCCCTTGTGGTAGTTTGCCGCGTAAACCAAATCACGCTCTTCATCAACGGCAACATAACAGTGGGGGGCTCCCTCTTCAACGACGTGATTTAATAAGGTACCATTAGTTTGATAGCCTGCAATTCCACCCTTATCGTCTTGACTACCAACAGTGTATAAATGTTGGTGCTGGTCAAAGGCAAGGTAGGTTGGACTTGGCTCAGTAGCAAAAAGTTCTAGGTTTGAAAGCTGACCAGTTTCTGTATCAAAGTTTGCTTTGTAAATCCCTTGGGAAGTCCGACGTGTATAAGTTCCAAAATAAACAGTTTCTTTCATAACTTTACCTCTATATAAAGATAAGACTATTATATCACAAAAATGGAAGTATGAAGAAATCAAGATTAGCAAGAGCTTTACCTAATTCTTTTGATGATAATATTAGAAATGTTTTCATTGATTTACTTAATAAAAGTGCTATAATAATCTTATACAAATTGCAAAGGAGTTTGTTTATGAAAAAACGTGTTTTCTTAGCAGCAGGAGTTGCTGTACTCTCGGCAGCAGTGCTAGTAGCGTGTTCATCTGGTAATGGTAATAAAGAAGCAACTAAACCAGCAACTAAACCAGCAACTAAACCAGTTACTTATGCCTATGTATTCTCATTAGATCCTGTTACTTTGGATTATACAGTTTCTGGTAATGTCGGCACTAAACAGATTACAGGTAATGTTATTGATGGATTACTAGAAAATGACCAATATGGGAATCTGGTCCCATCAGTTGCAGAAGATTGGACTGTTTCCAAAGATGGTTTGACCTATACCTATAAAATCCGTCAGGGTGTCAAGTGGTATACCAATGAGGGAGAGGAGTATGCTGAAGTTAAGGCTCAGGATTTTGTAACTGGTCTGAAGCATGCAGCTGATAAGAAATCACAGGCTCTCTATTTGGTACAGGATTCTATCAAAGGATTGGATGACTATGTAAATGGGAAAACAACAGATTTCTCAACCGTAGGCGTGAAAGCAACAGATGATTATACTGTTGTTTATACTTTGAACCATCCAGAATCTTTCTGGAATTCAAAAACAACAATGGGAGTTCTTGCTCCCGTGAGTGGAGATTTTTTGGCATCTAAAGGAGATGATTTTGGTAAGGCTACTGATGTAACGAGTATACTATACAATGGGGCATATCTTCTTAAGGGGCTTACTTCGAAATCTTCTATCGAAATGACCAAAAACCAAAATTATTGGGATAAGCAGAATGTCTTTATTGATGATATCAAGTTATCCTTCTTTGATGGTCAAGATGCAGACTCTCTAGGACGCGGTTTTGATGAGGGACATTATCCAGCTGCTCCACTCTTTAAAAACTCTGCCAACTATGAACGTCTAAAAGAAAAGTACAAGGATAATATTGTATATGGTCAACAAAGAGGTGGCGTATTCTATATGTCTACTAATATTGATCGTGTGTCATACAATCATACTGCTAAAACAAGTGATGTAGAAAAATCCTCTACTAAGAAAGCACTTTTAAACAAAGATTTCCGTCAAGCCTTGGCATTTGCTGCAGATCGTAAAGCAGCTGTTTCTCAGGTGTTTGGGGATGAAGTGGCGCCTCGTAAATTACGTACAAGTTTCACTCCTCCAACATTTGTACAAGTTGGAGACCAATCGTTTGGTCAAGTAACTAAGATAGAATTGGATAAATTGGATAATGTCTGGAAAGATGTCAGTCTTGATGATGCGCAAGATTCACTTCATAACGTAGACAAGGCTAAAGCTAAGTTTGAATCTGCTAAGAAAACTCTTCAAGCTGATGGAGTACAGTTTCCGATTCATTTAGATCTTCCAGTTTCATCGACTCAGACAGATTTTATCCATCAAGCTCAGTCTTATAAACAATCCATTGAAGAATCCTTGGGCTCTGAAAATGTAGTTGTTGACATTCAACAGGTTTCTGATGATGAATTGGGAAACATGACTGTTCTAGCAACATCAAATAATAATGTTGATTGGGACATTAATGTTAATAGTGGTTGGAGTCCGGATTATGCAGATCCATCAACTTATCTAGATGTATTTGATCCAACTTCAGGTCCAAGTCTCCTCGGCTCTCTTGGTGTAGCACCAGGAACAGACAATCCAGCCATTAAAACAGTTGGATTGGATAAATACAAAGGATTGATTGATGATGCAAATAGTGAAAAAACAGATCTGCAAAAACGTTATTCTAAATATGCTAAGGCGCAAGCTTGGTTAACAGATAGTGCTCTAGTTATTCCTGTACACTCAGACGGTGCCCAAATGTTAGTAACGAAGAAAGTACTAGGTAGTGGTGCTGATGGTTGGATTGGTGATAAAACAGGAGATAACAGTTATAAATATCTTAAACTCCAAGATAAGATTGTCACTTCCAAAGAAATGGATGAGTTCCGCAAGAAATTTGCTGATGAAAAAGGCAAATCCAATGCTGATTATCAGAAGAACTTAGACCGTCATATTCAAGACTAATCGAATCTCCTCTTTTGAGGGGATTTTTTATGTCGCTGTCTCCATGTAAGCACTTTAAAAAAGAGTTATTTTGACTTAAAAATGGTATAATGAGAGAACAAAAGAAAGGAAGTATTTATGGAGCAAAAAGAGAAACATTTTAGCCTATCTTGGTTTTTCAAGTGGTTTTTGGATAACAAGGCAATTACGGTATTTTTGGTAACTTTATTATTGGGACTGAATCTTTTTATTTTAAGTAAGATTAGTTTCTTATTTTCACCTGTTTTAGATTTCTTGGCAGTTGTGATGTTGCCAGTCATTCTATCTGGTTTACTATACTATTTATTGAATCCTATTGTTGATTGGTTGGAGAAGCATAATGTTAATCGTGTCATCGCAATCAGTATTGTCTTTGTGATTATCGCCATCTTTATCATTTGGGGATTGGCAGTAGCTATTCCAAATTTGCAACGTCAGATTTTAAGTTTTGCAAGGAATGTTCCAGTCTACCTAGAAGATGCTGACAGGGTTATTGATGATCTGGTCACCAAGCGTTTACCAGATGATTTCAGACCTCAGTTAGAACAAGTTTTGGCAAACTTCTCAAGTCAGGCTACAGTTTGGGCAAGTAAGGTTTCATCTCAGGCAGTCAACTGGGTGAGTGCATTTATTAGCGGGGCTTCTCAAGTGATTGTTGCCTTGATTATCGTTCCTTTCATGCTCTTTTATCTCTTGCGTGATGGGAAAGGATTGCGTAACTATTTGACCCAATTCATGCCAACGAAATTGAAAGAACCTGTTGGACAAGTTTTATCAGATGTGAATCAGCAGTTGTCTAATTATGTTAGAGGACAAGTAACAGTGGCTATTATTGTTGCGGTAATGTTTATGATTTTCTTTAAAATCATTGGTCTACGCTATGCGGTTACGCTGGGTGTTACTGCTGGTATCTTAAATCTGGTTCCTTATTTGGGTAGCTTCTTAGCCATGCTTCCTGCCCTAGTATTGGGCTTGATTGCTGGGCCAGTCATGCTTTTGAAAGTAGTGATTGTCTTTATCGTAGAACAAACTATTGAAGGCCGTTTTGTCTCTCCATTGATTTTGGGAAGTCAATTAAACATCCATCCCATTAATGTTCTCTTTGTTTTGTTAACTTCAGGATCCATGTTTGGTATCTGGGGAGTCTTGCTCGGTATTCCAGTTTATGCCTCTGCTAAGGTTGTCATTTCAGCGATTTTTGAATGGTATAAGGTAGTCAGTGGCCTATATGAACTAGAAGGAGAGGAAGCTAAGAGTGAACAATAGTCAACAGATGTTACAGGCTTTGGAGGAGCAAGATTTAACCAAGGCTGAGCACTATTTCGTCAAAGCTTTAGAAAATGATCCAAGTGACCTTCTGTATGAGTTAGCCACTTATTTAGAAGGGATTGGTTTTTATCCTCAGGCCAAGGAAATTTACTTGAAAATTGTAGAAGATTTTCCAGAGGTTAATCTTAATCTAGCAGCTATTGCTAGCGAGGATGGTCAAATTGAAGAAGCCTTTGCCTATCTTGAGGAAATCAAATCTGACAGTGACTGGTATGTGTCGGCTTTGGCTCTTAAAGCAGACCTTTACCAGATGGAAGGTTTGACAGATGTGGCGCGTGAGAAATTATTGGAGGCCTTGACTTACTCAGAAGATCCTCTCTTGATATTGGGCTTGGCAGAGTTGGATAGTGAGTTGGAAAATTACCAAGAAGCTATTCAAGGCTATGCCCAGTTAGATAATCGTACTATTTATGAGCAAACAGGCATTTCTACCTATCAACGAATTGGCTTTGCCTATGCACAGTTGGGGAAATTTGAAACGGCTACAGAGTTTTTAGAAAAAGCCCTGGAGTTAGAATACGATGACCTAACAGCTTTTGAGTTGGCCAGTCTTTACTTTGATCAAGAAGAATACCAAAAAGCTGTCCTCTATTTTAAGCAGCTTGATACCATTTCTCCTGACTTTGAAGGCTATGAATATGGTTATAGTCAGGCCTTACATAAGGAACATCAAGTTCAAGAAGCCCTACGTATCGCTAAGCAAGGCTTAGAGAAAAATCCCTTTGAAACTCGCCTCTTGCTAGCTGCTTCACAATTCTCTTATGAATTGCATGATGCCAGTAGTGCAGAAAACTACCTCCTTACTGCTAAAGCAGACGCTGAGGATACAGAAGAAATCTTACTCCGTCTAGCTACTATTTATCTAGAGCAGGAGCGTTATGAAGATATTCTAGCCTTACAAAGTAATGAGCCAGAGAATCTTTTGACCAAGTGGATGATTGCTCGTTCTTATCAAGAGATGGACGATTTGGATACTGCCTATGAGCATTACCAAGAGTTGGCAGGAGATTTGAAAGACAATCCAGAATTTCTAGAACACTATATCTATCTCTTACGTGAACTGGGCTACTTTGAGGAAGCAAAAGTCAATGCGCAAGCTTACTTAAAACTGGTTCCAGATGATGTGCAAATGCAAGAACTATTTGAGAGATTGTAAGAATATATTTTTAAAAACTGTATCTAATCATTTTTGATAGATATAGTTTTTCTTTTTCAAAGAGAATTTTTTTACAAAAATTCTTGGTTATTTTGTTTATTTATGCTATAATAGGAACAATTATTTTTAGGAGGTGCAGTATGTCTTATTTGTTTGAGATATTACCAAGTTTATTGAGCGGTGCAAGTATGACTTTGCAGGTTTTTGCACTGGTCTTGATTTTTTCTATTCCCTTGGGCGTTTTGATTGCCTTTGCCTTGCAAGTCCATTGGAAGCCCCTCCATCATCTGATTAACATTTATATCTGGATTATGCGGGGTACACCCTTGCTCTTGCAATTAATCTTTATCTATTATGTGCTGCCAAGTATTGGGATTCGTTTGGACCGTCTTCCTGCGGCTATCATTGCCTTTGTGTTGAATTATGCGGCTTACTTTGCTGAAATCTTTCGTGGGGGGATTGATACCATTCCTAAGGGGCAATATGAGGCTGCTAAGGTCTTGAAGTTTAGCCCTTTTGCCATAGTGCGCTATATTATCTTACCACAGGTGACCAAGATTGTTCTTCCTAGTGTATTTAACGAAGTCATGAGTTTGGTCAAGGATACCTCTCTGGTTTATGCTCTAGGTATTTCAGACCTTATCTTGGCGAGTCGAACAGCTGCCAACCGTGATGCTAGTCTGGTCCCAATGTTCTTGGCAGGAGCCATTTACTTGATTTTGATTGGTATTGTGACCATTCTTGCCAAAAAAGTTGAGAAGAAGTACAGTTACTATAGATAGGAGGCTGCCATGTTAGAATTACGAAATATTAATAAAGGCTTTGGTGAAAAGCAAATTTTATCTAATTTCAGTCTAAAAATTCCTGAAAAGCAAATCCTAGCCATCGTTGGGCCTTCTGGTGGAGGTAAGACAACCCTCTTACGTATGCTTGCAGGTCTTGAAACCATTGATTCAGGGCAAATCTTTTATAATGGAGAACCTTTAGAACTGGATGAACTGGAGAAGCGGAATCTACTGGGATTTGTCTTCCAAGATTTTCAACTGTTCCCTCATTTATCAGTTCTAGATAATTTGACCTTATCTCCTGTAAAAACCATGGGAATGAAGCAGGATGAGGCTGAGCAGAAGGCGCGAGGGCTTTTGGAACAGTTAGGACTGGCTAGCCATGCAGAAGCCTATCCCTTCTCACTATCTGGTGGTCAAAAGCAGCGGGTGGCCTTTGCGCGTGCTATGATGATTGACCCAGAAATTATTGGCTACGATGAACCAACTTCTGCACTTGATCCAGAATTGCGCTTGGAAGTGGAAAAACTGATCTTGCAAAATAGGGAACTTGGCATGACGCAGATTGTGGTTACCCACGATTTACAATTCGCTGAAAATATCGCAGATCAGATTCTCAAGGTTGAACCCAAGTAGGAGGTGCCAATGACTAATAAGAAAATTGCTTTAGTATTGGTTTCGCTCCTGACTCTCTTTTTAACGGCTTGTACTCAGAAGGCTAGTGATCCAAAGCAGGATAACTGGAATAAATATCAAGAGCAGGGGACCATTACTATTGGTTTTGACAATACCTTTGTACCCATGGGTTTTGAAGAAAAGAATGGCCAATATACAGGCTTTGATATTGACTTAGCACAAGCTGTCTCTGAAAAATTAGGTTTTAAGGTTCAATTTCAACCAATCGACTGGGATATGAAGGAGACAGAACTGCAAAATGGAACCATTGATGCCATCTGGAATGGCTATTCTGCCACTGATGAACGCCGAGAAAAGGTTGCCTTTAGCATTCCATATATGGAAAATCAGCAAGTTCTGGTTGCGAAGAAAGGCCAGCAGATTCATTCGGTAGAGGATATGAAGGATAAGACCTTGGGAGCCCAAGCCGGTTCCTCTGGTTATTTGGATTTTGCAGCCCAGCCAGATTTACTGAAAAATCGTGTAAAAGACCAGAAGGCTAATCAGTACCAGAGTTTCAATGAGGCCTTGATTGATTTGAAAAATGACCGGATTGATGCTTTGTTGATTGACCGAGTGTATGCTAATTACTATCTCCAGTCTGAAGGTATATTAAGTGACTACAATGTCTTTTCAGCAGGATTTGAAAGTGAATCCTTTGCAGTCGGAGTTAGACCAGCAGACAAGAGATTACTACAAGCTTTAAACCAAGCCTTTGTTCAACTGTACAAAGAAGGGAAGTTCCAAGAAATTAGCCAAAAATGGTTTGGAGAAGATGTAGCAACCAAAGAAGTGAAAAGTAGAGATTGAGTTTTCCTCAATCTCTTTTTGCATCGAAAAATCCCCTGACAAGAGCCAGAGGATAAGTGATTATTTCATTGTTGGGAAGAGCAATACGTCACGGATAGTTGTTGTATCAGTAAGGAGCATGCAGAGACGGTCGATACCGATTCCCAAACCACCTGTTGGTGGCATACCGTATTCAAGAGCTTCGATGTAGTCATAGTCGATGCCGGTTGCTTCATCGTCACCAAGTTCTTTAGCTTTAGCTTGGGCTTCAAAACGGCTAAGTTGGTCGATTGGGTCGTTCAACTCAGTAAAGGCATTACCGTACTCCTTAGTCATGATGAAGAGCTCGAAACGGTCAGTAAAGCGTTCGTCTTCAGGATTTTTCTTAGCGAGCGGAGATACAGCTACTGGATGTCCATAGACAAAGGTTGGTTGGATCAAAGTTTCTTCAACAAACTCTTCAAAGAAGGCATTGATAATGTGACCAACTTCAGTATAGTGTTTTTCAACTGGAACTTTCTTCTCAGCAGCGATAGCTTTGGCTTCCTCGAAAGTCATGTCTTGCCAGAAATCGACACCAGTAATTTCTTTGATAGCATCCACCATATGAACACGTTTAAATGGCTCGTTAATCTTGATTTCAGTACCTTGATAGTTGACTGGACCATCGCCTTTGACTGATTTAGCAGCGTGTTGGATAATGCCTTCCGTCAAGTCCATGATATCTTGGAAGTCTGCATAAGCTTGGTAAACTTCGATAGAAGTGAACTCAGGGTTATGAGTAGCGTCCATTCCTTCGTTACGGAAGATACGGCCAATTTCGTAGACGCGTTCCATACCACCGACGATAAGGCGTTTCAAGTGAAGCTCAGTTGCGATACGAAGCACCATATCAATGTTTTGGGCATTGTGGTGGGTGATAAATGGACGGGCTGCCGCACCACCAGCTTCGTTGTGAAGAACAGGTGTTTCCACTTCAAGGAAACCTTTTTGATCAAGGTAACGACGGATTTCAGAAATGATTTTTGAACGAGTGACAAAGCGCTCAAAGCTTTCACGGTTAGAAATCAAGTCAAGGTAACGTTTACGGTAAATTGTTTCAACGTCTGTCAAACCGTGGAATTTCTCAGGGAGTGGGCGAAGTGCTTTAGACAAGTGAGTGATGTGAGTAGCTTTGATAGAGAGTTCTCCCATATCTGTACGCATCACTTCACCTTCGACACCAAGGAAGTCACCAAGGTCTGCTTTTTTGAAGATTTCATAGTTTTCTTCACCGACAGCATCCTTACGAACGTAAATCTGGATTTGACCTTCGCGGTCTTGAAGGTGGGCAAAACCTACTTTACCTTTACCACGTTTGGTTACCAAGCGTCCTGCGATAGTAGCTGTTTCGTTTTTATCATGTAATTGTTCTTTATCGAGGTCGGCATATTTATCTTTTAATTCTTGTGAATTTGCAGTGCGTTCAAAGCGTTTTCCGAAAGGATCGATTCCTTGTTCACGAAGCGCAGCCATTTTTTCACGGCGAACGATCTGCTGGTCATTTAGTTCTTCCATATGTTCTGTTGACATGGGATCCTCCTAGTTTTACTCAAAATTGAATACGATGAGTCATTTTTTGCGATACTCCCATTTTATCATAAATAGCCAAGAAATTCACGGATAATCTTTCAAAACTAAAAAGAACTTGACGCTAAAATCAAGTTCTGTTATTGATAGGAAGTATCATTCCAAGTATCGAGAGTAAATGTTTCAAAATCATGGGTTTCTAGAATGGTCAGGCTGGCATTTGCTAGACCGCCATCTTTACGAAGAAGAGGTTCTTTATAACCTAGGAGAGTACGAAGACTAGCAGTAAGATTAGCGCCGTGACCGACAATTAGAATACGCTCAGCTGGACTATCTTTTAATGATTTGATAAATTGGATGGTCCGTTGCGTGGTGCTATAGAGGGATTCGGCTCCAAACATTTGAGTGTCAAATTGAGCAAGATTAGATCGAAAAGCTTTGATTTGTTGCGGGTAAATAGCTTCCAAGGTTGCGATTTTCAAACCTTCTAACTTCCCCAGCTGCCATTCACGGAGATTAGAAACACTTTCTAAAGGACAGGGTGTCTTGAGTTGACTTTGGATAATCTCAGCAGATTTGACCGCTCGAGGTAAATCACTTGAATAAATCTGATCGAAAGGAACATCCTTGAGATACTGCCCTAGTTGTTTTAGGGTGTCAATAGATTCAGGAAGAAGGGGAGAATCTCCGCTAGCACCTTGAAAGCGTCCTTCTTGGTTCCAGACTGTACGACCGTGGCGGACAAAGTAGAGTTTCATTACTTACTGTCCTCCAAGATATCTGCAAAGTCAGCTTTTACAAAGCTAGCCAAGTCTTGTGGTGCGACGATAATGCTGTGACCAACTTCTCCAGCAGAGACAATCATTTGATCCAAGTCTAGAGCGATCTTATCGATAAAAATGGGGTAATTGTGTTTCTGACGAATTCCGACAGGATTATTGGCTCCATGAATGTAACCAGTTGTTTTTTCCAAATCCTTTTGGGGAATCATGCTCACTTTTTTATTGCCAGAAATTTTAGCTAGTTTCTTTTCAGACAAGTGTTGAGTGATAGGGACAATTCCGATAATCGGTCCTGTTTTATCTCCCAAAAGAGCCAAGGTTTTGAAAATCTGATCTCGTTCATAATCTTGAGGAAGTTCTCCTTCAAGGGCATTGATTTGAATCCCTTGATGTGGGATACCTGCTTTAGACAGGATTTGTTCCACCAATGTTTTTTTGATTTTTACTTTTTTTGCCATTATTTATATTTATCCTCCAATTGACTCATCCAAATACCAAGCCAGATTCCCAGAGCAAAGAAGAAGGCGATGATGACATACCCAACAAGAGAAATACCAGTGTATTGGATACTTTCAGCGTTTCCTGCATTCGGAATCAAGATCAAAAGAGTACTTGATAGGACGATACCGATGATGAAATGATAGACGCGTGAGTGATAGTTGTTTAAGGCATAATCCATCAATTTTGAAAAAATGATGAGAGTTGCACCTGCCCCGATTCCAATCGGGAAGAAGGTTCCCAAGAGGTCAAAGGTTTTAAAACCAGTCAACATAGGAGCATAGAGACCCAAAATCAAAAGGAGATTTGATGGACTGAGGCCAGGAACTAATACGCCAAGAGCCAGCAGTGCACCAGCTAGGACGAAATTAAGAAAGCTGGCACTTAAGGTTCCAACAACAAAATTTAAGGCATAGAGACCTAGTCCAGAAATGATAAAGGTTGCCCAGAACCAAGCTAAATCAATCTTGTCTCGGTCAGATTCTCGAGTTGATTCTTTGAGAAGGCTAGGAACTGTACCAATGATGGCACCTGCAAAGCTCCATAAGACAAAGACCTGATAATTTTCAAGCAGGTATTCAATCGGGTAGGAAAATAAGCCGATTCCCAGAAGCATACCGATGGCAACTGGAATAAAGTACAAAACATTTTCTTTAAAGTCTTTAAAGGGATGGGCCAGAAAGCCAATCATTCGTTCATAAATTCCTAAGATTGCTGCTAGAACCCCTCCGGAAATTCCCGGTAGAATAAATCCAAGAGCAATGACAATCCCTTTAATAACACGTGCTAACCATGAGAGCATATTTTTCCTCCAACTATTTCTATTTCAAAAAATCCTTACTATATTGTATCACAATCAAACACAAAAATAAAAAGCAAATGATAAACAAATGCTTTTAAGGTTTTAAAAAGAGTTTTCTAAAGGTTTCTTCTTTGTTTTTTAAGGAAGAGATAACGTTGATATCTAAATCGTGGTCAAAACCAGCAATTTTTCCTTTAGAAGTGTACTGGTGGATGTCGTAATCTAAATCAGTTTTTGGAGTTGCCTCGTAAAATCCTGAGTCAGAGCCATAGGAAGGAATCCAAACAGACGTAAACTTGTCTGTATCAATACTGTGTTCTTCCATGAAGTAGACCCCAACGTAGATACCTATGTTTTTAGCACCTAGTGATTCTAGTTTTGCACGAAAGGCTTCAACACCTTCGTTCATATTGGACATGGTTTTATCTTCCACATCTAGCCAATAGTAGCTAGGACTGTATGGCGAAGAGGCGTTATAGAATACCTCAGCAGCCTTTTCCATTTCCTGGACATTTTTTCCAGCTACATAGGCATAGACACCAACTGGGACATTTCGTTTTTGGAACTCAGTGATATGGGTTTTAAAGGCCTTATCAACACCATTAACATAGGAAGCATCGTTCTCTTTGGACGTTTGAGCACCACTATGGACGCGAACAATAGCTCCAGAAATGTTTTGGGAGAGAGTATCGTAATTAATTTCCTCAGGACGTTGCCAACCAGAAACATCAATTACCGGTTTATCTATATTATGTAGCGCTTGTGTCTCTACTTGCGCGATATTTGACTTTGTTTTTACAGGATGGTCCTCAAAACGAGGGCGATTCAGGATTAAAATGAAAATCATAATCCCAAAAAAACCAAATAAAATAAGCGGATTAATTTTCTTTCTCATATCTCATAATTTTACCCTAAAAATGAAAAAAAATCAAAAAAAATACTCAAAAAATGGGTTAAGAAAGGACTTTAGAGCATTTTTTCATTCAAGGGCGCGGAATGATTTGAAATATGGTATAATAAAAGGGAATTTCTAGAGAAAAGAGAAGATTATGTCAAATTATGCCATTATTTTAGCAGCGGGTAAAGGGACTCGCATGAAATCTGATTTGCCAAAAGTGTTGCACAAGGTTGCGGGTATTTCAATGTTGGAACACGTTTTCCGTAGTGTGGGAGCTATCCAACCTGAAAAGACAGTAACAGTTGTGGGACACAAGGCAGAATTGGTTGAGCAGGTCTTGGCTGGACAGACAGAATTTGTGACTCAATCTGAACAGTTGGGGACTGGCCATGCAGTTATGATGACAGAGCCAATTTTAGAAGGTTTGTCAGGTCACACCTTAGTCATTGCAGGAGATACTCCTTTAATCACAGGTGAAAGCTTGAAAAACTTGATTGATTTCCATATCAATCATAAAAATGTGGCCACTATCTTGACTGCTGAAACGGATAATCCTTTTGGCTATGGACGAATTGTTCGTAATGACAATGCTGAGGTTATTCGCATTGTTGAGCAAAAGGATGCTACAGATTTTGAAAAACAAATCAAGGAAATCAACACTGGAACATATGTTTTTGACAACGAGCGTTTGTTTGAGGCTTTGAAAAATATCAATACCAACAACGCTCAAGGAGAATACTATATTACAGACGTCATTGGTATTTTCCGTGAATCTGGTGAAAAAGTTGGTGCTTATACTTTGAAAGATTTTGATGAGAGTCTTGGAGTAAACGACCGTGTGGCTCTTGCGACTGCTGAGTGGGTTATGCGTCGTCGCATCAATCACCAACACATGGTCAATGGGGTTAGCTTTGTCAATCCAGAAGCAACTTATATCGATATTGATGTTGAGATTGCGCCTGAAGTTCAAATCGAAGCCAACGTTACCTTGAAGGGGCAAACGAAAATTGGTGCTGAGACTGTTTTGACAAATGGAACTTATGTGGTGGATAGCACTATCGGAGCAAGAGCTGTCATTACCAATTCTATGATTGAGGAAAGCAGTGTTGCAGACGGCGTAACTGTCGGACCTTATGCCCACATTCGTCCAGGTTCAAGTCTGGGTGCCCAAGTTCATATTGGTAACTTTGTTGAGGTGAAAGGTTCTTCTATCGGCGAGAATACTAAGGTTGGTCATTTGACTTATATCGGAAACTGTGAAGTGGGTAGCAAGGTTAATTTTGGTGCAGGAACCATTACAGTCAATTATGACGGCAAAAACAAATACAAGACAGTCATTGGAAACAATGTCTTTGTTGGTTCAAATTCAACCATTATTGCCCCAGTTGAGTTAGGTGACAATTCCCTCGTTGGTGCTGGTTCAACTATTACCAAAGACGTGCCATCGGATGCTATTGCTATTGGTCGCGGACGTCAGGTCAATAAAGATGAATATGCAACACGTCTTCCTCACCATCCTAAGAATCAGTAGGAGCCTAGCATGGAATTTGAAGAAAAAACGCTTAGCCGAAAAGAAATCTATCAAGGGCCAATTTTTAAACTGGTTCAAGATCAGGTTGATTTACCAGAAGGCAAAGGAGTTGCCCAACGGGATTTGATTTTCCACAATGGGGCTGTCTGTGTTTTAGCAGTAACGGATGAACAAAAACTCATCTTGGTCAAGCAGTACCGCAAAGCCATTGAGGCTGTCTCTTACGAAATTCCAGCCGGAAAGTTGGAAGTAGGAGAAAACACAGACCCTGTCGCAGCAGCCCTTCGTGAATTAGAGGAAGAAACAGCCTATACAGGGAAATTAGAACTCTTGTACGATTTTTACTCAGCCATTGGCTTTTGTAATGAAAAGTTAAAATTATACCTAGCAAGTGATTTGACGAAAGTGGAAAACCCGCGTCCGCAGGATGAAGATGAGACCTTGGAAGTCCTTGAAGTGAGCTTAGAAGAAGCCAAGAAATTAATCCAAGCAGGTCATATATGTGATGCCAAGACAATTATGGCTGTTCAATACTGGGAATTGCAGAAAAGATAGAGGAGGTCAGTATGGGTAAACCTTTATTAACGGATGAAATGATTGAAAGGGCTAATAGAGGCGAAAAGATTTCAGGTCCCCCTTTGCTAGATGATGAGGAGACAAAAATTTTACCAACCTCTTCTTCCCGTTTTGGTTATGCCAATCCTAAGGATCATGGTTTTAGCCAGGAAACCTTGAAGATTCAGGTCGAACCGTCTATTCATAAAAGCCGTCGCATTGAAAATACCAAGAGAAATGTCTTCAATTCTAAACTGAATAAAATCTTATTTGCAGTCATCTTTCTCTTAATTTTGCTTGTCTTAGCAATGAAACTTTTGTAATAGAAAAGGAATTGAAATGAAAATAGGAATTATTGCGGCTATGCCAGAAGAACTGGCTTATCTGGTCCAGCATTTAGACAATGCCCAGGAGCAAGTTGTTTTAGGCAATACCTATCATACAGGAACCATTGCCTCTCATGAAGTCGTTCTTGTAGAAAGTGGAATTGGTAAGGTCATGTCTGCTATGAGTGTGGCGATTTTGGCTGATCATTTCCAAGTGGATGCTCTAATTAACACGGGATCAGCTGGGGCAGTAGCAGAAGGTATTGCTGTTGGGGATGTTGTGATTGCAGACAAATTAGCCTATCATGACGTGGATGTCACAGCTTTTGGCTATGCTTATGGACAAATGGCGCAACAACCGCTTTATTTCAAATCAGATAAAAACTTTGTTGCCAAAATCCAAGAGAGTTTATCTCAATTGGACCAAAAATGGCATCTTGGTTTGATTGCTACAGGAGATAGTTTTGTTGCAGGAAATGACAAGATAGAAGCGATTAAGTCCCATTTCCCAGATGTTTTAGCCGTGGAGATGGAGGGGGCAGCTATTGCTCAAGCAGCGCATGCCCTTAATCTTCCAGTTTTAGTCATCCGAGCTATGAGTGATAATGCCAACCATGAAGCAAACATCTCTTTTGATGAGTTTATTATCGAAGCTGGACGTCGCTCTGCCCAAGTCTTGTTAGCCTTTTTGAAGGCTTTAGATTAAGCGGAAATTTGACAGTTTTTCTAGCTTATGATAAGATTTAAGTAAAGAAAAGCTAGAAAACGTTTCAGAGGATATTATGAGTATTGAAATGACCGTCAGTGAGATTGCAGAGGTCTTAGGATTATCTCGCCAAGCAATCAATAACCGTGTCAAAGAATTACCAGAAGAAGACACAGATAAAAATGATAAAGGGGTAACAGTCGTTACCAGAAGTGGCTTGATTAAGCTAGAAGAAATCTATAAAAAAACGATTTTTGAAGATGAGCCTGTCAGTGAAGATGTCAAGCAACGTGAACTGATGGAGATTCTGGTTGATGAGAAGAATGCAGAAATTCTTCGTCTTTATGAACAATTAAAAGCCAAGGATCGTCAGTTATCAGAAAAAGACGAGCAGATGCGTATCAAGGACCGTCAGATTGCTGAGAAAGACAAACAACTCGATCAGCAGCAACAATTGACCCTTCAAGCCATGAAGGATCAAGAAAATCTTAAGCTAGAGCTGGACCAAGCAAAAGAAGAAGTCCAATCCACTAAGAAAGGCTTTTTTGCTCGTTTATTTGGAGGATAATCAAGGAGCTGTTTAGGTTAAATGCTAACCTGATGGCTTCTTTTGTTTCTAAATAGTATAGTTGCTCAAGTAAAATAAACGTATGGGAGAAGTATAGAATGGAACGATTAGAAGATTACATTGCTTTCGATTTAGAATTTAATCAGCATGAAGGGCAAACACACTTGATTCAAGTATCGGCAGTGCGTTTTAGAGATGGTCAGGAAATCGACGCCTATGATTCCTATGTCCATACTAGTGTGCCTCTAAAGAGTTTTATCAATGGATTGACGGGGATTACAGCTGAGACCTTAAAAGATGCTCCCCCAGTGGAGGAAGTTATAAAAGAATTCCAAGAGTTTGTGGGTTCTTTGCCGATGATAGGCTACAATGCTGCTAAAAGTGATTTGCCTATTTTAGTGGAGCATGGTTTAGATTACAGCCAACAGTACAAGGTGGATCTGTATGATGAAGCTTTTGAACGTCGCAGTTCGGATTTACATGGTATTGCCAATCTCAAATTGCAAACTGTTGCCTCATTTCTTGGATTTCAAGGTCAGTCTCATAATAGCTTAGAGGATGCTCGGATGACGGCGCGTGTTTACGAGTCCTTCCTAGAGTCAGATCAAGCTAGAGAATTGTTAGAGACAGAAAGTAGCCTATCGAACAATCCTTTTGGAGGCTTAGACTTGTCTCAATTATTTGATTAGGAGTGCCTATGAAACCTGAAAAACCTAAAAATCTAGGTTTTAAGCAGATATACTTTAATCTAGATAAAATACTCTTTCTCTTTTTCTTGACTTTCATGATGATTGAGTTTGTCTGGTTACCGTCCAATTCTTGGATTGCTGGACTTTTGCTCCGTCAGACAGGCTATCTCTTTCTTTCCTACAACAATATTTTTGCCATTATAAAAGGTTCTCCCTTTGTTAGTCTTGCTTTATTTATTCTGGTAATCGTTAATTTACTGATCGCCTATTACCAGATAGGACTTCTCTTTATCGGAGCTCGACACCTCCTCTATCACGAAAGGAGGACCTTGCTGGAGTACAGTCGCAAGGTCTTTCGCCAAAGTTTCTTATTTATGAGACAAGTGACGATTTCCAAAATGGCCTTTATCTTCTTTTATGTCATGATGCTCTTTCCATTGATTCGAAAGATTTTAAAGATTTATTACCTCAATAAAATTGTCATTCCGGATTTTATTGTTGATTATGTGGAAGACAAGTATTGGCTTGTAGGTATAGTGGTTACTATTCTGGCTTTACTTCTGTTTTATATTTCAGTGCGTTTCATGTTTGCCCTATCTCAGCTTTTATTTGAGAAAAAAACAGTCAAAGAAGCAGTCAGATACAGTCTAGAGAAGACAAGAAAGTACTCCTGGTTTTATATCTGGAACTTACTTTGGATTATCGTTAAAACGTATCTATTTTTCATTCTTCTCTTGATTCCAATTTTAGCAAGTCAGGCACTGATGGATGGTTTGACCCATAGGGAATCTCTTGTGCTGGGAATTATCAACTTTGTCTTGATTAAGAATTTCCACTATATGGCCTTGACTTACTTTCTCATTAAGTTTGTTTCCTTTTTGACAGGGGAGGAATTAGAAATCACACCAAGGAGAAAGAAAGACCACTGGATGAGATGGGGAGTGATGGGCTGTGCTTGTATCTTTTTCGCTCTTGAGGGTTATGTTTATTTAGAAGCTCCAGTTTCACATAAACCTTTAATTATCTCTCATCGCGGTGTTTCAGATAAAAATGGTGTTCAAAATACCGTTCAATCACTAGAAAAAACCGCTCAGTTATCTCCAGATTTCGTTGAGACAGATGTTCAGGAAACAAAAGATGGCCAGTTTGTCATGATGCATGATGCCAATATCAAGAATCTGACAGGAGTTAATGCCAATCCTCAGGATCTAACTTTGGATGAATTAACCAAACTTGATATTTCTGAAAATGGCTATCATACCAAGGTATCTAGTTTTGATGACTACCTTAACAAAGCCAATGAATTGCATCAGAAACTTCTTATTGAGATTAAAACCAGTCGAAAAGATAGCCCAGATATGATGAAACGATTTATGGAAAAATATGGCACGGTTCTTAAGCAGAATGGTCACCAAATGCAATCTTTAGACTACCATGTGATTGACCAGGTGTTGGCCTATGACTCACAAATTCCAGTTTATTTCATCCTACCTTACAATAGTATTTTCCCAAGAACTAAGGCTACAGGTTATACCATGGAGTATTCAACTTTAGATGAAAATTTTGTCAACAAGCTTTGGAATACCGATCAGAAATTGTACGTGTGGACCATCAATAGTTCAGAGTCCTTTGATAAATCTGTTCATTTGGGTGCAGACGGCATGATAACGGATGACTTGGAAATGATTCAAGATCAGGTTACCATTGCCCAAGAAGACCCAGAGTATACGGATTTACTGTTCAAACAGGCCATGGAATTCTTTAATTTTTAGTAAGCAAAAAGAGGAACAGTTGTTCCTCCCATGATAGGCAAGTATTCTCTTGAATGCTTGTTTTTCTTATGCTTAGAATGGCAATTTTCCAGCGAAAGCACCTAATTTTTTCTTGGTAGTTTCATCGATTTGTTCAAGAGCAGAGTTGATGGCTTGAACAGTCATATCAGAAAGAGTTTCAAGATCTTCAGGGTCAACGACAGCTGGATTGAAGTCAATGCTGACAACTTTTTTGTCACCTGTTAAGGTAGCTTGAACAAGGTCTTGAGCAGATTTGCCAACAAATTGCATAGCAGCAAGTTCTGCTTGACTTTGTTCCATTTGTTTTTGAAGTTTTTGTGCTTGGCGCATCATGTTTTGCATGTTCATCATGGTGATTTATAGTTTCCTTTTATCTTATTTTCTTTTTTATTTTATCAATTTTAACGTTAAAAGTCTAATCTTTTTCTGAGTGAATTCATCAAGTATCGATAGAAATGTAGATAGAATAAAAATATAGGATAGATATTCTAAGAGCATAAGAATATTTATCCTATATGTGTTTATGAAAAGTTGCTAGATATTTTATGAGCTAGTTTAAGAGTTTACTAACACTATTCTACTTTGTAGAAAAATCCCTCAGTACTGCCATTGATGAGTTGGTGTCCAAACCATAAGCGGTCTTGTGTAATATCAGACGAGTCAGTATAGCCATTATCTGAAGAAGAGGTGACAGACATGGTTATAGGGATTCCTGCTGGTAAAAAGGCAATAGCTGCACCACCAGCACCACCAGCTTTAGGAAGTAAACTTGCTTTAAGATAGCGGTCGGTTTCTTTAGCATATTCAATTGAAACTTTGGAATGATCACTTACCAAGCCATTTTTATCGAAAGTAAATTCAATACCTGTACCATTCCTCCAAGTTCCTATGACACTAGAAAAATCTCCATTTTGAATTGCAGAAATATCCATTCCTTTACTTTCTGATGGAAGGCTTGTTTCTCCATTTATGAGGCTTGTGACAGATTTCCAAGAGAAAGACCTTATGTCAAGGGAAGGTGGTTTTGTCCCCAGTCCCTCTTCTGTATCTGATTCGCTAACTAACTCTAACTGTGTTCTATCCTGATTCAACTTGTATAGTTTAAGTTGGATTTGATTAGTAGATACTCGGGTAGATAATTGGAAATAGCCGTTTTCTAAAGGATTAAAATGAACGCGTTCTCCAATAAAGTCCAGATTATTTTCTGCATTGGTCAGTCGAATAACTTCACCATTTTTAAGAGTTCGAATATCTAATAAATCGTAATAGTTAGAATACGTTTTTAGAGCAATCAAAAGTTCGTCCGTACCGTCTTGGTCTAAATCATACAAGCTATACTGTAATCCATAATATTCGTTAGGATAAGTATTTTTTAAGTTTGCTTTTGAATTGACCTCTGTATGTGAAGCTGGTGAACCATCTAATACTTTGGCATATTCTTTAAGGACAGTATTGTATAGGGTGTAGTCAGTTTTCTTCTCTTCCGATGTGGAAGTAGATGAACTGCTACTAGAAGTAGTTACTTCAGAACTTGCTGAGGGAGTGTTTTCACTCTGATGTTGGCAAGCTGTTAGAAGAGAGATAGTTAAAATACTGGCACTGAATAGAAATAATAATTTTTTCATGTATTTAATCTTGCAATTCTAAACCTTGGGCATCTTGGTGCCATTTGCTACCAGTTTTGGAAGTTAAAACTTGAATAGTAATTATAATATTCCAAATAGCATTTGCTAGTAAAACAACTGGCATTAAAATAGGAATGATAGCTAGCAGAGTTATTCCGATACGCTTGTATCCTTGTTTAGAATTTCCGATGTAAAAATCGTAGCCACCGAGTGCTCCTAAAAATAAGGCAAATAGGGCTGCGGCCAGTTTAGATTTATCACTCACTCCATTTGAATGTTGACTAGAGGTAGCTGGAGATGCGTTATCTATTTTTGAAACAATATACTCATCACCGTTTTGATAAAATTCTACGTAATCACCTACTTGTGGTTCAAAACCAAAACTTTTTCTTGAAATTGCAGTAAATTGGCCATTATCACCTTTTCCAACATAAACTGTTTCAGCTTCAATTTTTATAACTTTGTTCATATAATTATCTCCTTAATTTATTTCTATTTTATGTTATACCCACTCACCGTTGTAATTGACACGGTAGCCATCAGGTGTTGTCGTATTGATTGCCAATGCACCAGAGTTATAAGCATAGTACCATTTACCAGATACCTTCATCCAGCCAGTTTTCATAGCGCCTGAGTCTTGAAGATAGTACCAGCTACCGTTATCTTTGACCCAACCTGTCTTCATCGCACCTGAACCGTCGAGATAGTACCAGCTACCGTCTTTTACCCAGCCAGTTTGCATCCAGCCAGAGTTGTCAAAACGATACCAAACACCATTGATTTTTTCCCAGCCATTAGTTGTATAGGAACCGTCGGCGTGTTTGTACCACCAACGAGAACCAGATTGTAGCCAACTACCTGAGATATTAGAATTCGAACCTGATTGAGTTGTTGTGTTAGTATTTGAATTTGTAGAAGGATTTCCGATAGTCACATCTTTTCTAACTTTAAAGACACGTTTTCTTGTATCAGTTAAGTCACCGTAAGGCGAACCAGCTTCTCCAGACATCTCCAAAATATATGTTCCATCTGGAAATTGTTCTGAAACAAAAATATCACCTTTAAATTGATTGCTATAAAATAAAGGTTGTAAAAATTGATCACTGACATCTTTAGTTAAGCCACTAAAAATGACAGCATCGTGACTTTGGTACACAATTTTTCCGGTCGCTTTATCAATCAAAGTAACATTTCCCTTAGCAGCATTATCACCTCCATGTGGTAGTGGCTCTGAAAGTTTTCCTTCGAAGCTAAGTCCAAAATAATCAATTTCAACCTTTGTAATTGTTGCTTCTATTTGTTTTTCAGTACTCGTATTCTCGCTAGCTGATACTTGATTAGCTGTGATAACTCCAGTGCCAAGAAGTGATAGAGCTGAGATAGTTGCAAGTGTAAATTTTTTAGTTTGTTTGTGCATTCATTTGATACTCCCTATTTTTATTTGTTGTAAAGTAATCAGTTTGTCCTAAAATCTAGACTTTTTTGGACAAACTTGATAGAATGGTAGTGTAATAATAATCGGTCAAAATGCTGGATTTTAGAACCTTTTTTCTAACGAAAATAGTTCTAAAATAAAGTGTATTTCCTGTCCAAAAAATCCTAGGTTTTTTGACAGGAACTATGAATTTTTTATCCAATTATGAAAGGTGCTTTTTGATACTCCTAAGATGTCTGCACCTTCTCGTAAGGTTATTTCTTTTTTGGTATATTGAGCTATTACATCAGGGAGATTATCCGGGGCAATCAATTTTGGTCTACCGAATTTTTTCCCTTTTTTCTTTGCTTCTCGTATTCCTTCCATTTGTCTTTGTTTGATTTGTTCTCTTTCAAACTGTGCCACATAAGATAGAACTTGCAAAACGATATCGGATATTAGTTTTCCTGTGATATTGTCATCGCTGTTCTTTGTGTTTAATAAGGGGAAATCTAAAACAGTTATATTTACTTTCTTTTTCTTAGTAATTGCTTGCCATTGTTCTAAAATTTCATCATAGTTTCTTCCCAATCTATCAATTGATTTAATAACCAATTCATCATTCTCTTTCAAGGTAGTTAATAATTTTTGATATTCTATTCTGTCAAAATCTTTTCCTGAAACGTAATCAATAAAAATATTCTCTTTTGATAATTTATTTTCTACTAAGGCTGAAAATTGCCTATCAATATTTTGTTCTCTTGTAGATACTCGAACATAACCGTAACGCATAAGGCTACCACCTATCTTTTTATCTCTATTTTAGACAAAAAGAAAACTACCGCCCATAATGAGTGGTAGTTTGGTGTACTCTTTGCTACTGTATTTTTTTGCCAAGATTTTGTCTTGGATGCGTGAATAGTAGTGTTGGATAAAAAATCTTAAGGACTTAAAAATCCTTTTAAACCAACCTTTTTGATGTTTACAAAAATTAAAAACAGTATGTTCAATTTTTGCATGTTCATCATGGTGATTTACAGTTTCCTTTTTCAATTATTTTCTTTTTTATTTTATCAATTTTGGGGTTAAAAGTCTATTGTTTGTATAAATCCCCTTACATTAAATTACCGAAGAGATTTTCGAAGAGTACGAGTCTGGAACATGGAAACAGCAGTTGATTTCAAGAAACAAAAAAGAACAGCCGAAGCTGTCTTTTTATCATTATTTGAGACCGTATTTTTTGTTGAAACGATCCACGCGTCCATCTGCTTGAGTGAACTTTTGACGTCCAGTGTAGAATGGGTGTGAGTCTGATGAAATTTCCACACGGATCAATGGGTAAGTTTCGCCTTCGAACTCAACTGTTTCGTTAGAGCGTTTTGTTGAACCGCTAAGGAATTGGTAACCAGTAGTTGTGTCCATGAAGACAACTGGGCGATATTCTGGATGGATATCTTTTTTCATTTTGCAATATTTCCTTTCTGCCATGGTCTCTTTGCGAGCCATAGATTGTTACCTTACTAGTCTATCAGATTCTGAAAAGTTTGGCAAGTATTTTATCAGTTTTTAAGCAAGTTTTTTAACTTTTGGTAGATGATTTCGTTTTCTTCTAAACTATAGGAATTAGCTCCGCTTGCTAGAGGGTGGCCTCCACCATCATGTTCCTTGGCGATTTCATTGATAGGATGGATTTTACTGCGTAAGCGAACACGGTAGTGGCCATCAGCCTGCTCTACAAAAATTCCCCAGAGACTTACACTGTCAATGCGTCCAGGTGCACCGACAATGGCTGCAGTTTCAGCATCGGTAACATTGTATTGTTTCAAAACTTCCTGACTCAGGATAACGCGAGCGGCACCATTTTCATCCACTTCCAGATGGTCGTAGATGTAGCCTTGAAGTTTTGCAATTTTGTAGCTCATAGTGTCCATTTTGCGAGTGAGAGCCGCAAAGTCAAAGTTCTGTTCTCTTAGATAGGCAGCCAGACGAAGAGTCCGTGCAGTGGTAGAAGGGTAGAGGAAGCGACCTGTATCACCGACAATTCCTGCAAAGAGCAACTCAGCAGCGCGATCTGACAAGGCCAGTTGAGTTGTTTCTGCAAATAAGGTAATCATCTCGCTAGCGCTGCTTGAACTAGTATCCACCCAAGATAGGTCACCGTATACATCATCATTTGGATGGTGGTCAATCTTAATGAGAAATTCACCTTGACCATAGCGCTTATCATCGATACGAGCAGTATTAGCTGTATCACAGACGATGACAAGTGCGCCTTGATAGGCACTATCTTCAATAAGATCCATCTCAGCCATCCAAGTAAGAGTTGGTTCATCATAACCAACTGCTTTGATAGTTTTTTCTGGGAAATGATGTTTGAGAAGAGCTTTCAAGCCCACTTGACTTCCCAAGGCATCAGGGTCTGGTTTCATATGACGGTGAATGATAATCGTGTCGTATTCTTTGATTTTTTCTAAAATTTGATGGCAAATTTCCATAAATAACCTCAATTCTTTCTCATTTCATTGTAGCACAAGAATTTTTATTTTTAAAATGAAAAAGATGTGATATAATGGAGAAAGATAAATTGAGGAGGACGATATGGCATTAGCAAAAATTGTATTTGCCAGTATGACCGGTAATACCGAAGAAATTGCAGATATTGTAGCAGACAAATTACGTGACTTGGGCTTGGATGTCGATGTTGATGAATGTACAACTGTTGACGCTTCAGACTTCTTGGAAGCAGACATCGCTATCGTTGCGACCTACACTTATGGTGATGGAGAATTGCCAGATGAGATGATGGACTTCTACGAAGACCTAGCTGACCTCAACTTGAATGGCAAAATCTACGGAGTGGTCGGATCAGGAGATACCTTCTACGATGAATTCTGTAAGGCTGTCGATGACTTTGACCGCGTTTTTGTAGCGACAGGGGCAGAAAAAGGTTCAGAGTGTGTCAAAGTTGATCTCTCTGCTGAGGAAGAAGACATTGAGCGCTTGGAACAATTCGCAGAAGAATTGGCTGCTAAAGTAGGATAAGCATAAACGTGCGCTGATGCAATCAATCAGTGCAGTTTTCTTACCGTGACTTGGGATTTTACTAGCCTATTTGGTGGCTTTTTGATACAATAATTCAAATAAAGGAGGAGACTGTATGGATTTAGATAGTATTCGCCAAGAAATTGATCACATCGACGATCAAATTGTTAAACTTCTAGAAGAACGAATGCACTTAGTTGAAGGGGTTGTGGCTTATAAGAAAGCTTCGGGTAAACCGATTTTAGATACCAAGAGAGAAGCAATTATCTTTGAAAAGGTTAGAAGTCGTGTAGAGGACAAGCGCTATCAGGAGACTATTGTCTCGACTTTTTCGGACATACTCAAACGTTCGCGTGATTATCAGGATCAAAATATCAAATGAAAAAAGAGCAATTTTATCCGCTAGGAATTTTTCTAGCTGCTATGTTGGGTGGATTGGTTCGCTACCTGGTTTCTACTTGGTTACCAGCCAGTCCAGATTTCCCTTGGGGCATCCTTCTTGTTAACTATTTAGGCATTTTCTGCTTGGTGTATCTTGTTAAGGGCTATTTAGTCTATAAGGGAACCAGTAAAGGCGTTATTTTAGCACTGGGTACAGGTTTTTGTGGTGGTTTGACAACCTTTTCTAGTCTCATGCTTGATGCTGTGAAACTACTGGATACAGGGCGTTATCTTAGTTTAGTTATGTATTTGCTTTTGAGTATTGGTGGAGGTCTACTCTTGGCTTATTTTCTAGGGAGGAAGAAATGGTAATGGTCTATCTTGCAATTGCTTGTGGCTTCGGAGCTCTAGTACGTTATTTCTTTTCCCGCTATAATCAAGCATCTAAATTGCCACTCGGAACGCTCATAGCCAATCTTCTAGGTTGTTTTTTAATTGGATTATTCTACAATCATGTGGAATCTAAGGAAGTCTATGCTATTTTAGCGACGGGTTTTTGTGGAGGTTTAACAACCTTTTCTACCTTAAATGACGAACTCCAAAGACTGTTAAGTGATAAGAAGGTATTTTATTCTTATTTAGCTTTGACCTATCTAGGTGGTTTGGTTGCGATTTTTTTAGGAATTCTGCTATAAATTTCTTTACTTTTTTATGGAAATTTGGTAAACTGTATCTTGTGTGTAATGGACGCACAAAAATACAGTTTATCCGCTGAGGAAGGTTCCTCAAGATTGACAAAGATAGGAGAATAAAATGAATCCATTAATCCAAAGCTTGACTGAAGGTCAACTTCGTACAGATATCCCATCATTCCGTCCTGGTGACACTGTTCGTGTACACGCGAAAGTTGTCGAAGGTAACCGTGAACGTATCCAGATTTTTGAAGGTGTTGTTATCGCACGTAAAGGTGCTGGCATCTCAGAAAACTACACAGTTCGTAAAATCTCTAACGGTGTAGGTGTTGAGCGTATCTTCCCAATCCACACTCCACGTGTTGAAAAAATCGAAGTTGTTCGTTACGGTAAAGTACGTCGTGCGAAATTGTACTACTTGCGTGCACTTCAAGGTAAGGCAGCTCGTATCAAAGAAATCCGTCGTTAATTCGACTAAAAAACTCTGCTTTTTCAGCAGAGTTTTTATCTAGCTCCCTTAGTTCAATGGATATAACAACTCCCTCCTAAGGAGTAGTTGCAGGTTCGATTCCTGCAGGGGGCATTTTTAGTAATGTAAAGAAAGACAAAGAAAATTCAAAATGTTTATTTAAAGGCAATTATCACAAGTTCATTTTTAAAAATAATTTAGTATTTTGGTCAATGACTATAGAATAAAATGGATCATGAAAATGTCTTTGATTTATAGTAGTGTTAAAAAAGGACTTCCTTTATTGGAATGTCCTTATTTTTATTATGGAATTGACAAATGATGTTAAGGTTCAGATCTATGAACTCAGAAAGTAAGTACAAATCTTTAAACAGCTTTCAAAAAGATTTGGTATGGATGTTTCTGGCTAAGGTATGTGACAAGGTGAATTGATTGTTATGAAATAGAGAGCTTAAAAAATGGGGAAAATCGTTATTATTCCCCTGAATTTGATATGTTGTACAAGACTATTTCTGGTCTGTTAAATATATCAATAACAAAATTTAAACATGATAGTCTAATATCTAATCCATTTAAAGTGAATACGTTTATCAATCGTTTGAGTAAGAAAATCTCAAAAGAAGAAGGGATAGGTTTTCAAAGGTAACATATCTAGTCATTGCTTATATATAATTTGTATCTTTTGGTTTATTAATTTGTATTTAAAATTTAATCATGTTACAATTGAAATTGAAATCGAATAGAAAAGGAAAATGCAAACGTGGGTACACTATTAGCAACAAGATTAAAAAATAGACGAAAAGAATTAAAAATGTCTCAGCGAGAATTGGCTGAGGGGATATGTAAACAGGGACAGATTAGTCGATTAGAGAATGGAGAATTTACTCCAGGAGCAGACTTTTTATATGCTCTGTCCAAGAAGTTAAAAGTTAGTATGGATTATTTTTTTAATGAGCAAATTGAAGAGGAGATTGACGAGCTATCAGAGTTTAAGAAGTTAGCTCAGACATTTATCACAAATCGAAATTATGAGTCTTTGAAATATATATATGAACTAGAGAGTGTAAAAGTACATCGCTTGTCTTTAGTAGATAAGTTTTATATGGAGTGGATAAAATCTCTTATAGATTTTTATTTCTATGGGCAAAAAGAGGAGGCTGTGGCAAGATTGGAGAAGGTACTGTCTCAGTTAAGTGTACCTGACCTGACCTACCTTCAAGTTTCAAATACTCTATTTAATTTTTATTATGATATTGAAGATTTAGAGAGTTTTAATGAAATTCGAGAAAAGTTAGAGTATCAAGTAAATCAACTCAATTTAAAAACAATCGAAGAATTAAACCTTTCTATTAAATTTAATTATAATGTTTGTCGCTATCTATGGTTGCAGAATAATACTGAAGAAGCTATTACTAAAATCACAGATACGATAAAGCAATGTAAGACGTATAAAACAACATATCTTTTGGCTGATTTGTATGTATTGATGGGAAATGTCAGTAAGAATTTTTCTTCTAAAGTTGCAGTAAAAGATTACTTTGAAACGGCTTATTTCCTATATAAGCTTGAGGACAATATGTCAATGGCTCTTAAAATTGAGCATTATATTGCAGATATAACAGAATAGTAAAGACGATGTTCATAAGCATCGTTTTTTTAATCTAAAAAGATACAAATATGTATTTAACAAAAATAAATAAAGAATATTATAAAAACAATTGACATAATAACATCTAAGTGCTAAAATGAGTGCAAGAAAATATTAGGCTTTTTGTCCATAAAACATCTACAGAAACTTACTATAGACTGAGTGAATGTAAAGAGACTTCAGCCTTTGAAGAATTGAGAGGTAAAATGAATGAATGAATTAGAAGTTAGATTTGAACTCAACGATGAGAGGGATTATAATAATGCTATTTCATATTTAGAAAAATCTTATAAATTTAAGTGTGAAAATAAGCAAGTTGATAAATATTTTAAAACAAAAGGAAGAGAATTTGAAAATGATGAGGTAGGTAGCTTTATCTACAGAATTCGCCAAGAAGATGATAATAGAGCAAGTGTTTTTACAAGAAAAGATACGATAAAACAAGGAATGTGGAGTGAAAGTGAAATAGAGTTAGAATCTGAAAAATTAGAATTTGTAAGGAATATCTTGCAAGATGGATTTTCAAATATTTTCACAATAAGTAAACATAGAAAGACTTATCGTGATGCATTAGAAAATAAAACGATTAATCTAGATAAGATTGATGGTCTTGGATTTTATCTTGAGATAGAGATTTTAGGAGATTTTTCAAAAGAAGATTATAATAATTTTTATGAGAAAATGTGCGGAGAGTTCTCGTTTTTAAATTCAAAAATAGAAACAAAGGGCTATGTCCAATTAATGAGAGAAAAAAATGGACGTAATTAAAATTATCAAATAGTCTTGTTGGGATTGTTTACTCAATTGCTGGATTTGGAAGTTGTTATTCAATTTTGAGTGGATTAATTACAATAGCTTCTGTTTCGATTACAACAATACAGCAACAAGAAAGTACTGTGTATAATATTGGAAAGATACTTTCTAGTTCTTTTGTAATAGCTACCATTTTTGCACCTTTTGGAGGGATATTGGTCGCTTATTTTAATTGGCTTTTAAACCCGAGATTAAGTCTAGTTATTTTGGGATTACTAAGTAGTTTATTGCTTATTCTTATAAAGAGTTATGAAAAAAAGCTAACTAAGAAAAGAACTGCAATATTTATAAAGGAAGATTAGTGGATTAATTATCATTAGAAAAAATAATATTAATTCGTAGTAAAATAAAAAATTGAAAAAGGTTTTACATAATGTACTACCTTTTTCAGATTTAATAATTATTAAGGGGATAGAACTAGAAACCAAAAATACTAAATTTTAAACTGCACCCCATAAGTAAGATTTTTTCTGTCTAACTTTTGGGGTCAGTACATTATCTCTAACTTATGGAGTGCTTTTTCTATATTCAAATTATTTTACAGTACCCATGTTCGGATGGCATGGGCTACGCCGGATTCGTCATTTGTTTTAGTGATGTATTTGGCGATTTTTTTGATTTCTGGATTTCCATTTTCCATGACAACTGGGTTTCCAACGACTTCCAGCATGGCACGGTCATTTTCTTCGTCTCCGATTGCCATGGTTTCATCCTTGGTTAATCCTAGTTTTTCAGCTAGGTGAGTAATAGCTGAGCCCTTGTCTACATTCTTTTTAAGGAGTTCAAGGTAGAAAGGTGCAGATTTGTTGATAGAGTAGCGTTCGTAAAATTCTGCTGGAATCTTTTCAATGGCAGCATCGAGAATCTCAGGCTCATCGATAAACATACACTTGACGATTTCTTTATTGGCCATTTCTTCAGGTGTGCGGTAGAAGATAGGCATGCTGACGAGGGTTGATTCGTGCACTGTGTATTTTCCGATATTGCGATTGGCAGTGTAAATTCCATCCTTGGTAATAGCGTGCATGTGGACACCGAGTTTGCGACTGAGAAATTCCATATCCAGATAATCCTCATAGGTCAAGGATTCGCTGATAGTCTCATGTCCTGTAGCAGTTTCTTGGACAAGGGCACCGTTGAAGGTCACGACATAGTCCCCCTCGTCTCTCAACTGCAAGTCATCCAGAAGTTTGGCAACGCCTGCGATAGGACGGCCAGTTGCAATGACGACCTTGACACCAGCTTCTTTGGCATCTTGGATGGCAGAAAAGACTTCAGGAGTAATCTCCTTTTGGCTATTGACTAGGGTTCCGTCAATATCGACGGCGATTAGTTTAATACTCATAAATTTCCTCTTCTAGTTTTTATTTGGGGTAAAATGGTCGTTCTCAATCAAGTGTAAAAATTGCTGGGTAATGCTTGCGAAGATACTGTTTTGGTCCAACATTTCTTTTGGAAAATAAAAGCGATTATCTCCGTGGCGACTGCCTGCAAGAGATTGGACGATAGGAGACAGGCTAGAGAGTTCGGCCAGTTCTCCATTTTTTTGTAAAATCTCAATCTGTGTCCGTGGATTTTCAGATTCGGGACGATAGATATCATAAGGGAGGTCAAAGTTCTTATGAATGGCAGTATAGTAGTCGGGGTCAAAGCCGATGTCCTCAACCAATTTTCTCATGCTAGCGAGTTGGTCTTGATCTTCTTGTGAAAAAGTAATGGATTTAAAGACCTTGCGGTTGACAAAGCGTTGCGACAAATCTGCGAGAATCTTATCAGGACTGGTCATCCAGAGCTGGAAGTAGGTATTCATCACACCATCATCCAGAGCCAGATAGTCAGATAAGGTCACATTTTTTTCAAAGAAAGGCAGGAGATGTGGAGAAGTTCGTGCAAAGAAGTCCTTGTCTTCAGGATAGAGTTCCTTGGCGCGTTTGAGGAGATTCTGCAGGAGAACTTCCATGGCCCGTGTTGCAGGATGAAAATAAACCTGCATGTACATCTGGTAACGACTGAGGACGTAGTCTTCGATGGCGTGCATGCCATTACGCTGAAAGGAGATACCATTTTCGACAGGACGAATGACTCGGAGGATGCGAGTCAGGTCAAATTCCCCATAGGATGCTCCTGTAAAATAGGAGTCACGCAAGAGATAGTCCATGCGGTCCGCATCGATCTGACTGGAAATGAGTTGCACGACCTGCTTGTTAGGATAGGTATGGTCTATGACACTGGCAACCTTTTCTGGAAAATCTGGCGCCACTTGTAGCAGGACTTGGTGAATCTCCGTTTCAGGATTTTGGATAATCTCCTGAGTAATGGCTTCGTGGTCTGTATCAAAGAGATGTTCAAAAGTATGGGAGTAGGCACCATGCCCAAGGTCGTGTAAAAGAGCAGCGGTCATGGTCAAGAGAGACTCGGCAGGGTTCCATTCTTCTGGATATTTTTCTTCAAAAATCTCCGTGATGCGTCGTGCAATCTCATAAACTCCTAGACAATGAGAGAAGCGGCTGTGTTCTCCACCGTGGAAGGTATAACTGGAAGTTCCCAGTTGCTTGATGCGACGCAAGCGTTGAAATTCTTTTGTATTAATCAAGTCGTAGATGATTTGATTATTGACATGGATGTAGTTGTGAACTGGGTCACGGAATACTTTTTCGTTCATATGACCATTATAGCAAAAAGCTAGAGTTTTTGGTAAAATAGTAGGACAAGAGACAAGAAAGAGGACCTGATGTGAAGATTCGGATGCGAAATACGATTCAGTTTGATGAGCAGCTGGAAGTGATTGACCAGCTTTATGACGTGGAAGTGCATGAAAAGGGAGATTATAGCTACCTGCTTTTCTATAATGAGGAAAAGGAAAAAGTAGTTATTAAATTCCATAGTCAAGAACTGGTGATGAGCCGATTTTCCAATCCCAAAACCATTATGCGTTTTCTAAAGGATAGCGATAGTTTAGCCTATATTCCCACACCTATGGGCATGCAGGAGTTTATCATCCAAACGAGCCGTTATCAAGTTGATGGGCAAAAGATTGAACTAGATTATCAACTACAAAATCAAGAGGGACATCCCTTTGCCAGCTATCAATTGGAAATTACTTGGGGCTAGTCTCATGTCTTTTTCAAATTTAGCTAGCTATCTTCTTGGATTGGCTTCCTAGTGTGGTAGATTAGACTATTTTTTGGTATAATAAAAGTTATGGAAATCGAAAAAACCAATCGTATGAATGCGCTCTTTGAATTTTATGCGGCGCTTTTGACAGATAAGCAAATGAATTATATCGAGCTATACTACGCTGATGATTACAGCCTTGCTGAGATTGCCGAGGAGTTTGGTGTCAGTCGTCAGGCTGTCTATGATAATATCAAGCGGACAGAAAAGATTCTGGAAGATTATGAGATGAAATTGCACATGTACTCGGACTACATTGTTCGCAGTCAAATTTTTGATCAGATTTTGGAGCGTTATCCAGAGGATGCTTTTCTGCAAGAGCAAATTGAGATTTTGACCAGTATTGATAATAGGGAGTAATCATGGAAAATCTTGTTGTCTATAAAGGAATACCTTGCAAACTATTAGCTGCAGAGGAACCATTTCCTACAAGACTACAAATTCTCTCACCTGATTCTATTCCTCAAGCCCTTAAAGAAGGATTTAGCTGTTGGGGATATCCAAATGAAATCATTAAAGAAGTCACAACCGAAGAACTAGAGAGTTTGCAACATTTCGGACGATTTCCACTGAATTGAAAAAATAGGAGAAAATAATGGCATTTGAAAGTTTAACAGAACGTTTGCAGAACGTCTTTAAAAATCTACGTAAAAAAGGAAAAATCTCTGAATCTGATGTCCAAGAGGCAACCAAAGAAATTCGTTTGGCCTTGCTTGAGGCAGACGTTGCCTTGCCTGTTGTAAAGGACTTTATCAAGAAAGTTCGTGAGCGTGCAGTCGGGCATGAGGTCATTGATACCCTTAATCCTGCGCAACAAATTATTAAAATCGTTGATGAGGAATTGACGGCTGTTTTGGGTTCTGATACAGCTGAGATTATCAAGTCACCTAAGATTCCTACAATCATCATGATGGTTGGTTTGCAGGGGGCTGGTAAAACAACCTTTGCTGGTAAATTGGCCAACAAACTCAAGAAAGAAGAAAATGCTCGTCCATTGATGATTGCGGCGGATATTTACCGTCCTGCGGCTATTGACCAGTTGAAAACTCTGGGTCAACAGATTGATGTACCTGTTTTTGCACTTGGGACAGAGGTTCCAGCTGTGGAGATTGTACGTCAAGGTTTGGAACAAGCCCAAGCCAATCACAACGACTATGTCTTGATTGATACGGCAGGTCGTTTGCAGATTGATGAGCTTTTGATGAATGAGCTTCGCGATGTGAAAGCACTGGCTCAACCAAATGAAATTCTCCTTGTCGTTGATGCCATGATTGGTCAGGAAGCGGCCAATGTTGCGCGTGAGTTTAATGCTCAGTTAGAAGTAACTGGGGTTATCCTTACCAAGATTGATGGCGATACTCGTGGTGGTGCGGCTCTATCTGTTCGTCACATTACTGGAAAACCAATCAAGTTCACAGGTACAGGTGAAAAGATTACGGACATTGAAACCTTCCACCCAGACCGTATGTCAAGCCGTATCCTTGGTATGGGGGATATGCTCACTTTAATTGAGAAAGCTTCTCAGGAATACGATGAGCAAAAAGCCCTTGAAATGGCTGAGAAGATGCGTGAAAACACCTTTGATTTTAATGATTTCATCGATCAATTAGATCAGGTGCAAAACATGGGGCCGATGGAAGACTTGCTCAAGATGATTCCAGGTATGGCCAACAATCCAGCACTTCAAAACATGAAGGTGGATGAGCGCCAGATTGCGCGTAAACGTGCCATTGTGTCTTCCATGACACCTGAAGAACGTGAAAATCCAGATTTGCTAAATCCAAGCCGTCGCCGTCGTATCGCTACTGGTTCTGGAAATACTTTTGTCGAAGTCAATAAATTCATCAAAGACTTTAACCAAGCTAAACAGCTCATGCAGGGTGTTATGTCTGGTGATATGAACAAGATGATGAAGCAGATGGGAATCAATCCAAACAACCTTCCTAAAAATATGCCAAATATGGGAGGAATGGATATGTCTGCCCTTGAAGGCATGATGGGACAAGGTGGTATGCCTGACTTGTCAGCTCTCGGAGGGGCAGGAATGCCAGATATGAGCCAGATGTTTGGTGGCGGACTCAAAGGTAAAATCGGTGAATTTGCCATGAAACAGTCCATGAAACGCATGGCGAATAAAATGAAGAAAGCGAAGAAGAAACGTAAGTAAAACAAAGGAAGGCTGCAGAGCTTTCCTTTTTTGGAAAGAAGAAAAAGGTCTATTTTGAATCTGCAAAGAATGATATAATAGTAGAAATAGTCTAACAGGGAGGAATTATGGAAATTGATAATAGATCAATTCGTCTTGGAGATGAGTTAAAGAAAGAATTGAAATCAGAGAGCCGAGTCAAAATTGCAGCAGCAACCTTTTCAATGTTTGCTTATCAGCAGTTGAAAGAGGAATTGGAGAATATTGAAGAGTTAAAATTTATTTTCACAAATCCGACTTTTGTAACAGATGAAACCAAAACAGATTTCCGTGAATACACGATACCCAAAAAAGAACGGGAACAATCGATTTTTGGTGGAAAGTATGAACTGAAATTGATGAATGAGCTGACCCAAAAAGCGATTGCTCGTGAATGTGCTGATTGGATCCGAAGAAAAGCGCAATTTAAGTCTATTAATATTGAAACAGATGAAATGCCAAATGGTATTCGAATTGAAAATTCGGATGATGTAGTGGCGGTAGATCGTTTGAGAAACTTTGATCGCAAAGAATTAGGATATGAAGCTTCTCTATTTAAAACGAGTAGAAACCTCTATCATGCACCACTTAGTTTAAATTATTTAGATGAATTTGATAATCTTTGGGAAGAAGATGATTATTTTCGTGATGTTACTGAAGAGTTTTTGGAGAATTTAAACCTAGCTCACAAAGAACATTCACCTGAGTTTATTTACTATGTGATGCTATATAATTTATTCAATGAATTTTTAGAAGATATCAATGAAGACTTTTTACCAAATGAAGGGGTTGGTTATACAGAAAGTAAGATTTGGGGGCTGTTATATGATTTCCAAAAGGATGCAGTAAAATCGATCATTTCTAAATTAGAAAAATTTAATGGTTGTATTCTAGCGGATTCGGTTGGTCTAGGGAAGACTTATACAGCTTTAGCGGTCATGACTTATTATGCTTATCGAGGAAAACGTATTTTAGTACTTTGTCCTAAAAAGTTAGAAAATAACTGGAATATGTATCGTCATGATTATGTAAATAATCCAATTTATGATAGACATTTGCTTTATGACGTGCTTTATCATACAGACCTTAGTAGAGATAAAGGACACTCTAATGGAATTGATTTGTCCTTAAATAATTGGCATACTTATGATTTGGTTGTCATTGATGAGTCCCATAATTTTAGAAATGGAGGTTCTAGCGAAAATGACTTATACGAGGGGAGAGAAAATCGATACAGCCGTTTAATGAATCGAATCATAAAGTCTGGTGTTCCTACAAAGGTACTCATGCTATCAGCCACACCTGTTAATAATCGCTTTAATGATTTGAAAAATCAAATTGCTTTAGCCTATGAAGGTGATACGGATCAAATTGATAGTAAATTAGAAACCAAATCATCTATAAATGATATTTTCAGAAACGCTCAATCTGCTTATAATAAGTGGGCTGATCTACCTGCAGAAGAGAGAACAACAGATAAACTGCTATCTACATTAGATTTTGATTTCTTTAAAGTACTAGATAGTGTAACCATAGCTAGAAGTAGAAAACATATTCGCGAATTTTATGATAGAGAAGCCATTGGAGAGTTTCCACAGCGCTTAAAACCTCTTAATTTTGAACCTGATTTAACAGTTTCAAATCTTGGAATTACCTATAAAAAATTATACCACTTACTTGATAAACTGCAGTTGACTATCTATCAACCTTCAATACATATCTACCCATCAAAGAGAGCTAAATACGATAAAAGTAAAGAAGGAAAAATGGGGAATTTAACTCAGTTTGGTCGTGAATCTGGTATCAAAAAACTGATGATGATTAACCTGCTCAAACGTTTAGAAAGTTCTGTCGCAGCTTTTCGATATACTTTAATAGACGTTGTAAAAGATTATGTAGAAAAGACGTTACAGGCTATCGAGGAATATGAATTGACAGGTTTGGATCATTTATCTGTTGATCCTCATCTTAATGAAGATGATTTTGATTTGGAAGATAGTAATTTCGAGTTCTCTATTGGTAAGAAAAATCGGATTGCTCTACAAGATATGGATTATCGTAGTTGGAAGATCGAGTTAGAACAAGATTTTGCAGTATTGACAGAGTTAGAAAATCTAATTAGTAAAATAACACCACAAGAAGATCAAAAACTTCAGACTCTTTTTACCTTGATAGATGAGAAACTAACAAATCCAATCAATGCTGGCAATAAAAAGTTGATCATTTTCTCCGCATTTGCGACAACAACGAACTATCTTTATAAGCATATTAGTCAGTATGTCTTGGATAAGTATGGTCTCTACACTGCTCAGATTTCAGGTACAAAAGGTTTTGCAACAACTCTGGATACTAAAAATAAAGATCTCAATTCGTTACTAACTTATTTCTCTCCTAAATCAAAGTCTCGTGATGTTCTGTTTCCTGGTGATGAGAGTGAAATCGATCTTTTAATTGCAACAGATGTGATTTCTGAAGGGCAAAACTTACAAGATGCAGATATGATGGTTAATTACGATATCCATTGGAATCCTGTCCGTATTGTTCAACGATTTGGTCGTGTGGATCGAATTGGTAGTCGAAATAAATACATTCAATTGGTTAACTTTTGGCCGAACCTTGAGTTAGATGAGTATATCGATCTCAAGTCTAGGGTTGAATCTAGGATGAAGATTTCTGTCTTGACTTCAACAGCGGATGATAATGTTTTATCTAGTGAAGAAATAGAGGATAATAATTACCGAAGAAAACAATTAGAACGTCTTAGAGATGAAGTGGTCGATCTAGAGGAGATGAATGATGGTATTTCCATTATGGATTTAGGCTTAGAAGATTATCGTATGGACCTTCTTAAGTATTTGGAAGAACATCCTGAGTTGGAAAAAGTTCCGAAAGGATTGCAAGCTATTTTACCTGCCTCCAATAAAGAATCAGAAGGTGTCATTTTCGTCCTAAAAAACAAAGAACAGTTAAAAGGAAAAAATAATCAGAATCAGCTTCACCCATATTATATCCTCTACATCAATAGAAATGGAGAATTACTGTTATCTCCGTCTGAAAGCAAGAAAATATTGGAGCACCTCAGTAGCATTTGTCGGGGTCAAAGTAAACCATTGAGTCAGGTGGTAGACAAGTTCAATCGTCAAACAAAAGATGGTAAAGAAATGGTTGTTTATTCGGAATTGCTTCAAGAGGCAATCGATCAATTAATGGAACATAATCAGATTTCAACTATGGATGCCCTATTTAACTTTGGATCTGTTGACTTGATGAATACTAGCATCGAGGGAATGGATGATTTTGAGTTAATTTGTTTCTTCATATTGATGAAAGGGGATTCTGATGATTAAATTTCCATCCTATACAGCCTTATCAAGACCTCACATTCTATATCGGCCTCATAAAAAGGGTAATAGTGATTTTTTTGATAATCTTAATGTATCTGTGAAAGAAAAGAAAGATTTAAGAGAACAGATTAGAGCAATTCAAATTACGCATCAGATTGATACAAGTACCACTAATATTCTTGCTGGCAAAAAAGTGAAGCAAATCATGGTTTTAGAAATAGAACTCGAACAAATGGATGTTTCCTTAACTTTATTAGAACAGCTAGATATAAGATTAGGGATTTACACAGCCTTTGTTTTAAAATATCCACAAGGTAGAGAAGAACTTCTTATTCATTATAAAGAGCCATTAAGTCAAGAAAAGGATGGCAAGCACTTTAAGATTGTCCGTCGCTTTCAGACTCATGATGATGTAATCATTGACTTTGAGGGAAATGATTTAGATGATGTTTATGAGAGTCTTGTAAAAGAAACTGGTAAGAAAGAATTACAAGTTTTAGAAAAAAGTAATCTTAGAAACTCTATTGAACTCAGTGACCAATTCGATAAATTAGAAAAAAAGGCACAACAGTTAAAGAAAAAGATGTATTCTGAAAAATCAATGAGAAAACAAATGGAAACCAAAAGAGAATATCAGGCTACATTGAAAGAAATAGAAGCATTAAAGAAGTAAAATTGACTGTAAGTTTAGCTAAGTAAAATCAGAAATTGAGATTAGAGAACTCTTTTGATTTCAACCCCTATTTTTGATAGAATGAAGCTGTAATTTGTTAAAAATTAAGCATTACAAAGATAGGATAAGCCAACTTAATTTTTTATAAAATTAAAATTACAAAAGCTTGACAAAGCTAAGAAAGGATACTACCATGAGCACAGCACAGCACAGCACAGCACAGCACAGCACAGCACAGCACAGCACAGCACAGCACAGCACAGCACAGCACAGCACAGCACAGCA